>JBQCCX010000251.1:0-3730 GCA_051961815.1 Xanthobacteraceae bacterium | reverse complement strand
TGCACGGTGCGCGGCGATCTGGTGCGCATTCTCGACGGGTTGATGCGGCGCAAGGGAAAGTTCGACGCCATTATCGTGGAGACCACCGGGCTTGCCGATCCGGCGCCGGTCGCGCAGACCTTCTTCATCGACGAAAATGTCGGCCGCCGGACCCGGCTCGACGCGGTCGTCACGGTGGCCGATGCCAAGTGGCTCAATGAGCGGCTCAAGGACGCGCCGGAGGCAAAGAATCAGATTGCGTTCGCCGACGTCATCCTGATCAACAAGACCGACCTAGTCTCGGTGGACGAACTCAGCGATGTCGAAGCGCGTATCCGCGGCATCAATCCCTACGCAAAGGTGCACAGGACGCAAGGCGCCAAGGTTCCGCTCGATGCGGTGCTCGGCCGCAATGCCTTCGATCTCGATCGCATCCTCGATCTCGAGCCTGACTTCCTCGGCAGCGATGACCACGATCACCACCATCACCACGACCATGATCATGATCACCAGCACGATCATGACCACGAGCACGCGCATGCGCATTCACATTCGCATGGCGGGCTCAAGCACTATCACGATGAGGACATGCAATCGATCGCGCTCGCCACCGACCAGCCGCTCGATCCCGACAAATTCTTTCCCTGGGTGCAGGACCTGGTGCAGAAGGAAGGGCCGAACATTCTGCGCTGCAAAGGCATTCTGGCGTTCAAAGACGACGACCAGCGTTTTGTCTTTCAGGGCGTGCATATGATCCTCGACGGCGATCATCAGCGGCCATGGCAAGCCGGCGAGAAGCGCGACAGCCGCATCGTTTTCATCGGCCGCAACCTGCCCGGCAAGATGATCACCGAAGGCTTCGAAAGCTGCTTCGCCAAATAGCGCCAATCCCGCGATCGTTCCCCGCCGCGCCCAGGATCGGAACGGGCTGCGCCGCACCGGACTGCCCGGCAGCAACGACGGAGCAATGAGCAATGGCCGCGAGCGGCAGCGACACAGTATCGGTGGTCGAGCGCACGCGGCCGGTTACGGTCGACGGCGGCATCGTCGCCGCGCATTTTCTTGGCCACACGGCCGCGTTCGTTCTCGGCGAAGAAGCGATCGTACTGGCGCCGCCGGACGGAGAATCGCGGCGGCTCGCGGTGCATGCCGGCGCGATCCTCGCCAGCACCGCCGACAACGGGCGTGTCATCACCGGCGGTGACGACGGTCAAATCGTCGCCATGGCAGCCGACGGCGCCAGTGGTGTCATGGCCAGCGATCCGAAGCACCGCTGGATCGACCATGTCGCGCTCGGCCCGGACGGCGTCGTCGCCTGGTCCGCCGGCAAGACCGCCTATGTCCAGGCAAAAGACCAGGCGAAAGACCCGCGCGCATTCGAGGCGCCGTCGAGCGTCGGCGGGCTCGCCTTTTTTCCCAAAGGCTTGCGGCTTGCCATCGCCCATTACAATGGCGCCACGCTATGGTTTCCCAATGCGTCGGGCGCGGCGCCGGAAAAGCTTGAGTGGAAGGGCTCGCATCTCGGCGCGACGGTCAGCCCCGATGGCCGCTTCCTGGTGACCACCATGCAGGAGCCGATGCTCCATGGCTGGCGTCTCCTCGATCGCCAGCACATGCGGATGTCGGGCTATGCGGCGCGGGTGATGTCGCTGTCCTGGAGCACCGGCGGCGACTGGCTCGCCACCTCCGGCGCGGCGCAGCTCGTGCTGTGGCCGTTCCAGGGCAAGGATGGACCGATGGGGAGGACGCCGCGGCTGTTGACGCCCTCGGGCCACCGGATCGATGCAGTGGCCTGTCATCCGCGCACCGACGTGGTCGCCGCCGGCTACAACAATGGCCTCGTGCTCTTGGCGCGGATCGAGGACGGCGCCGAGATCTTGGCCAAGAAGCCGGGCGACGCGCCGGTCACCGCGCTCGCCTGGAGCGGGGACGGACGCCTCCTCGCCTGGGGCACCGAAAGCGGCGAAGCCGGCATCATCGATCTCGCCTGACCGGCCCGGGAAAAGGCCGAGGAACTGGCGCTTCGCCGCATTCGTTATTGGGAATGTGAAAGCGATCATCGCCCAATACGCATTGACGCTGGCGCTCATGCTCGCCGCGTTTGGGTCGGCCTGCGCCCAAGCGCCGAGCGGCGCGGATAAGCCGTGTGCACAGCCAGGCGACTCCTCGAAGTCGCTGAGCGACAAGCTCGATCAGGGCGGCGGCGTGATCTGTCCGCCCGATGTCGATCCCGGCATGAAAGCGCCGGCGCCGGAGACCGGTAAAATGCCGGTAATCCCGCCGCCCGGCAGCCCCGGCGGCGACCCGACCGTAAAGCCTAAATGAAAACCCCTCCCCGCCGGGCGGGGAGAGGTCCTGTGTGCCGAGCTTCTCCCGCGCGGGGAGAAGAAATCAGATCACGTATTGCCGCAGCGGCGGATAGCCGTTGAAGCCGACCGACGAGTAGGTCGCGGTATAGGCGCCGGCCGCCTCGATGATCACCTTGTCGCCGATGGCGAGCGAGACCGGCAGCGGATACGGCGTCTTCTCATAAAGGACGTCGACCGAGTCGCAGGTCGGGCCGGCGATGATGCATGGCGCGGTCTCATCGCGATCGTGCGTGGTGCGGATCGGATAGCGGATTGACTCGCCGATGGTCTCGGCAAGCCCGTGGAACTTGCCGATATCGAGATAGACCCAGCGCACTTCGTCTTCCGGGTTGCGCTTGGCGATCAGCACCACTTCGGCCTCGATCATGCCGGCATTGCCGACCAGGCCGCGGCCCGGCTCGACGAATGTATTCGGCAGATCGTTGCCGAAGTGCTTGCGCAGCGCCTTGAAGATCGCCTTGCCGTAGGATTCGAGTTTCGGCGTCCTGCGCACGTAGCGCGCCGGAAAGCCGCCGCCGAGATTGACGATGGCGAGCGAAATGCCGCGCTCGGCGCAGGTGCGGAAGATCGCCGCGGTCGAGGCCAATGCGCGGTCCCAAGCCTGCACGTTGTGCTGCTGGGAGCCGACATGGAACGAGATGCCGTAGGGCACCAGCCCGCTCTTGTGGGCCAGCTCCAGGACGTCGGCAGCGTAGGCGGGCTCGCAGCCGAATTTGCGCGACAGCGGCCACTCGGCGCCGGAGCCGTCACAGTGGATGCGGCAGATCACCCGGCTGCCTGGCGCGGCGCGGGCGACTTTCTCCACCTCGGCCTCGCAATCGACCGCGAACAGGGTCACGCCAAGCTTGAACGCCTCGGCGATCTCGCGCTCTTTCTTGATCGTATTGCCGTATGAGATCCGCTCGGCGGTCGCGCCAGCCGCCAGCGCGGCATGGGTCTCGGCGATCGAGGCCACGTCGAAGCAGCAGCCGAGTTCGGCCAATAATTTCAGGATCTCCGGCGCCGGATTGGCCTTCACCGCGTAATAGACCTTGGTGTCGGGCAGCGCCTTGGCGAAGTTCTGGTAGTTCTCGCGCACGACGTCGAGATCGACGACGAGGCAGGGTCCGGTATCGGTACGTTGCTTGAGGAATTCGCGGATGCGTGCAGTCATTTAACCCAGCTCCTAATCCGACTGGCGGCGTAGCCGCCGAGATCAACCTCCTGCGACGCTGACAGCGCTACGCCTCAAGCGGAGCATCTGCGTCGCCGTGTTTGCTGCCTCGGTCCGGATTAGGGGAAGCCCCGTTCCGCACTGTTGGCAAAGAAGGACAAGCCCTTTCGGTGTCCCCGGCATTCGCGCCGGCAGTAACCAAAAAAGCCCTTCCGTCGTTGCTTTAAGC
>JBQCCX010000250.1:0-2522 GCA_051961815.1 Xanthobacteraceae bacterium | reverse complement strand
GCCGGGTCGCCGGCCGGCCGGTAAAACGCTCGTAATTGCCCAAATCAAGGTCGGTTTCTGCCCCGTCGTCGGTGACGAAGACCTCGCCGTGCTGGTAGGGCGACATCGTGCCGGGATCGACGTTGAGGTAGGGATCGAGCTTGCGCAGTCGGACCTTGTAGCCGCGCGCCTGCAGCAGCGCGCCGAGCGCTGCGGATGCGAGACCCTTGCCGAGGGAGGAGACCACGCCGCCGGTAATAAAAATGTACCGCGCCATGGGGCCTAACCTTTAGCGCCGCGCAATCGATTCGACGAGAGCCTGTGAGGGGTCCTCGCCCGAAATGCATGCGCAGTGCGCATATCCACAAATGCTCATGATCTGATCGGAAGATCGGCCGGTCTATTCATGTGAGTTCTCAATTCGCCATTCGCGAACTGCGTGGCTTCTCAACGGAAGGGGCCGGTCAGCCCGGCCCCTGCGCCCTTGCTCATTGCGAGCGCGGCACTTGCGGCCCAGACGGCGGCGGCTGCTGCTGCTCTTGCTGGCGCAGGGTATCGAGCACGCCACCACCCTGCCCCGCCGGCGCCGCGGGCGTTTGCTGTGCCGGGCTGGCGCCATTCTGGATGAGCGAGTGTGGCTTGCGGTCCCAGCCGGCGAGCACCGAGAGCACCAGGCTGGTGGCAAAGAAAGTTGCCGCCAGGATGGCCGTCGTGCGGGTCAGCACATTGGCGGTTCCGCGGCTCGACAGAAATCCGCCGGTCGAGCCGATACCAAGCCCGCCTCCTTCCGACTTCTGCAGCAGCACGACGCCAATCATGGCGGCGACCACCATCAGATGAATCACGATAATTACCGTCTGCATGCGTCCACCATTGTTGCCGCGCTTGCCATCTCGCGTACCCCCGCGCCCTCATATAGGAACTCGGCCGGGGGTCTACACGATCCTTGCCGATGTTTCCATCGACCAGCAGGCGTCATGACGGAATAGGACCACCTCCAGGCGCGCCCTGGGTCCGGGGGGACAAGCGACTAGTTGAGGACCTTGAGATAGGCGATGATGTCGTCGACATCGCTGGCATTGGTCACGCCGCCGTAAGGCATGCGGTTGCCTTTCACCTTTGCCTGCGGGTCCTGGATATAGGCGCGCAAATTGTCGTCGTCCCAAACCAGATTCGCGCGCCGCATCGCATTCGAATAGCGGAAATCCTCAAGCGCCGCAGACTTGCGTCCGACGATGCCTTTGAGGCTCGGCCCCAGCGCGTCGGGCCGCTCCGTGTGGCATGCCGCGCAGGTCTGATAGAGCGCTTTGCCATGCTCGACGTCGGCGGCGGCAACGGGCGTCACACATAGCGCGAGCAGCAGCGCGGCGGGGGCCGCGCTGACAACCGACTGGCGCATGGGTCGTCCCGGATCAGGCATGCACGAGGGGACCCGGGCTCTTGAGATACTTGTCGGTGATGGCCTTGGCCGACCAATAGGCGAGCGCGCCTACCGTGCCAGTCGGGTTATACCCGTGCTGTTGCGGAAATACCGATGCGCCTTGGATGAACACATTGTGTGCGTCCCACGCCTGAAGGTAGCGATTCACCACGCTCGTCTTCGGGTCCGAGCCCGTCATGGTGCCGCCGGTATTGTGCGTCGATTGATAAGGCACGATGGTGAAGTTCTTCGGCCGGTAATGGAGCTCGTAGTGGCTCGGGTTCATCGCGCGGATAATCGCTTCCAGCTTACCCACGAGATAGCGCGACATGGCGTGGTCGTTATCGGTGCCGTTATAGGTCATGCGAATTAAGGGCCGGCCGAGCGCGTCTTTATAGGTTGGGTCGAGGTCCATGTAATTGTCACGGTGGGCATAGACCGAGCCTTGAGTATTGAAGCGCGTATTGCACCGGTACCATTTGACGGTCGCTTGCTTCCAGCCCGCGCCCCAGCGCGGTGACCCGCGGGGCATGGCGCGGCCCCCGATCGGAGGCGCGCCGCCGTTTGAGCAGACGAAATAGCCGCCGCCGAAGAAGCCCAGCCCCGAATGATCGAAGTTCTCGCCATTGAAATCGTCGATGGCGATCGACATGCCGGGCGCACCCATGAACGGATTGAATTCCCTTCCCTCGAAGAACGCTTCACCGCCCGCCTCGAACTGGTAGCAATAGTTCTTGCCGACCACGCCCTCGCCGGTCCTTGGATCATAGGGTGCACCGATCCCAGCGAGCAGCAGTTGCTGAGTGTTGCCGAACACGTAGGAGGAGAGGACGACCAGGCCGGCAGGTTGCTCGTATTCCTCCCCGGTCTTCATATCGGTATAGAGCACGCCGGTCACGCGCTTGGCCTGCTTCTCGTAGAGCAATTTGGTGACGAAGACGCGAGTCCGTAATTCGAACTTCGGATCTGTCCGCAGCACCGGCAACACGTTGACGTTGGGTGAGGCCTTTGCATTGGCCTCGCAGGCGGTGCGGTTGCAGTGCCCGCAGTACTCGCAGCGGCCGAGCGTGATCCCTTCCGGATTCGTGTACGGCGCGCTCGAGGTCGCGACCGGCAAAGGGAA
>JBQCCX010000249.1:0-3818 GCA_051961815.1 Xanthobacteraceae bacterium | reverse complement strand
CTGCGCCACGATCCGCGCCCAATTGATCGAATTGACGCCGGAGAGGCGGGCCTGCTCGCGAAAGCCGTGATGGCCGAACATGCCCTTCACGATGGCCTGGCAATCGTCAAAGGTACCGTCGATCGCCACGGCGCTGACATTGCCGGCGCCGCTGGTCGTCATCATGCGGCGTTGGACGTCCGAGATCCGGCCCTGCGGAAACAGCACGACAAGATCAACTTGTCGGCGATCGCGAAAGGCCTCGACCGCGGCGCCACCGGTATCGCCCGAGGTGGCCACGACGATGGTGCGCCGCTCGCCCCGCGCCGCCAGCGCATGATCCATGAGCCGGGCGAGAAACTGCATTGCCAGGTCTTTGAACGCGAGCGTCGGACCGTGGAAAAGTTCGAGCAGGAACGTGTTGACGCCGAGCTGGCTGAGCGGCGCCACGGCCGGATGACGGAAATCGCCGTAGGCCTCGCGGGCAAGCCGTGCCAGATCGCCGGGTGCAAGGGCAGGGTCGGTAAATGGCGCGATGATCTCGACTGCCACCTCGGCATAGGAGCGGCCGGCGAGGCCGGCGATGGCGGCGGCGTCGAGGCGCGGCCAAGCCTCCGGCACATAGAGCCCGCCATCGCGCGCGAGCCCGGCGAGCATGGCTTCGGCAAAGCCGAGCGAGGGGGCCTCGCCTCTGGTCGAGATATATTGCACGGGCCCTTTCCGCCGGCGCTGAACGTCCGGCTGAAATTGCTAAGTCTTTGACATGGCAGGCTTATCTGCCCGGCCAACGGTGTGGCCGCCGCGTCGGTGCGCCGGAACGTGGGGGTCACACTAATAGCAAATCGAAGGGCTTCACAAGCAAGGTAAGCCCGTCCGCCAAAGGCTTGCGGCTACGCCCTGGCGACGCCGCCGGTCAGGGTCCGCGGCCAGTCCGGGCAACGCTCCGGCGGGCGGATGTCGCCGCCCAGGAGCCGAAGACGGCCGCCAATACGGCAGCCAATCCAAACCAGGTCAGGGCGTACTGCAGGTGGTTGTCGGGCAAAGCCACTACGAGCTTTCCCGGTTGCGGCAAGCCGCCCGGCGGCGGCGGGGATTCCTGTTCGACGTAAAACGGCGCCACCATTGTGGCATCCAGGCCCTTGGCTGCGGCGATCCCCGCCGGATCGCGCGTGAACCACAGATTGCGCGCGGGATCATCTGCCGGCGTGAACCAGTGGCGCTCGTCAGGCCACCGCAACGCGCCGGTCATTTCGATCGGCTCGGTGATTTGGCCTTGGAGCCGCGATTTTGGATCGCGGCGAGCGTCCGGCACGAAGCCGCGATTGACGACGACCACGCGGCCGTCGGTCAGCCGCGCCGGCGTGAACACCCAATAGCCCGGACTGGTCACGTCAGGCCGGAACGCGGTCGCCGCGGCGAAAACCAGCGCCTCGCGCGCGTTGTCGAAGCTCGCGGTGAATTTGACCCGGCGGTATTCGTCCCCGGCGCGATCGAGCTTGGCCCAATCCTTCGCCGCCGGCAGCGCTTGCGGCGGCGCCGCGACGCGTTCCGTCAATGCAGCGATCAAAGCTTCTTTCCAGGCTTTGCGCTCGATTTGCCAAATGCCGAGCGCAATGAGCACCGCGAAAGCCAACAAAGCGGGCAGCAACAGGCCGCGCCACGAGCGATTGCGCGCCGCGGCAGGCGGCATCCCTGCCCGGCCCGGCTCAACCGTCATGGATCTTGATGCTCTTGGTCGTAGCGCTGGTTCTGGTCTTGGCCGCGATCTTGGCTGCGATCTTGGCCGAACCGGCTCTCGGCAGCCCGATGATGATATTGTAGCGCGATCATCAGGCCTTTCATCGGCCGCAACGGGCCGAGCGTGACCAGCGCGATCAGCGGCAGCCACAGCGCGGCATGCACCCAATACGGCGGGCGAAACAGAATCTCGGTCACCAGCGCTGCGCCGACGACGATGGCGCCTGCCAGGAACATGATGAAGACCGCCGGCCCATCGCCGGAATCGGCAAAGCCGAAATCGAGCCCGCAGCGTTCGCAGCGCGGCTGCAATTTCAGGAACCCGGCAAATAACCGGCCATGGCCGCAGCGCGGACAGGCACAGGACAGCCCCGCCGCCATGGCGCCGGACAGTGTTTTAATCGTCTCGGTCACGCGAGCAATTTAAGTCCGCTTCCGTCGGCGCGAAAGCGGGGACGCGCTTTTTACGGAAATGCGCGGAACGAAGGCGTCTCAGCCCGCCTGCGGACCGCCGCCCCAGACGTAGATGCAGGCGAACAGAAACAGCCAGACCACGTCGACGAAGTGCCAATACCAGGCGGCAAATTCGAATCCGAGATGCTGGGTCGGTTTGAATTGTCCGGCGATGGCGCGGAACAGGCAGACGATCAGAAAGATCGAGCCGATGATCACATGGGCGCCGTGGAATCCGGTCGCCATAAAGAAGGTGGCGCCGTAGATGTTCCCCGAATAGTGGAACATCGCGTGCATGTATTCCCACGCCTGCACGCAGGTGAAGGAGAGCCCAAGCGCGATGGTCAGCACCAGGCCCCACACCAGACCCTTGCGATCGTTTTCCAGAAGCGCGTGATGCGCCCAAGTGACCGTCGTGCCCGAGGTCAGCAGAATGAGCGTGTTCAACAGCGGCAAGTGCCATGGGTCGAAGGTGTCGACCCCTTTGGGCGGCCACACCCCGCCGGTATAGGCGATGCGTGCGACGTCGCGGAATTCATCCGGGAACAGTGCGGTGTTGAAATAGGCCCAGAACCAGGCGACGAAAAACATCACCTCCGAAGCGATGAACAGGATCATGCCGTAGCGATGCGAGATCTGCACCACGCGGGTATGATCGCCTTCCACTTCGGCTTCATGGATGACGTCGCGCCACCACCCCACCATGGTGTAGGCGATGCCGATTGCGCCGGCGCCCATCACCAGCGGCGCATAGGCGACCACATGGTGCATCCACAAAATGAGGCCGACGGCCAGCACGAAAGCCGAGGTGGCGCCGACCGCAGGCCACGGACTGGGATTGACCAGATGGTAGTCGTGGTGCGGTTTGGCATGCGCAGTCGCCATCGTCTTCTCCACCTTGGCGCGATCGAGCCGTTTCGCTTCCGCGCCGTCTGAGTTGCCGTTTTAAGTCTTCGCTCTAGATGTGCCCGGATCGATCAGGATTGGCGCCCTCCACCACCGGCCGGTCAGGAACGCGGACCGGAAAGAAGGTATAGGAAAGCGTGATGTTGTTCACGGCGTCCTGGTCCGCGTCTTTGGCGAGCCTGGCGTCGACGTAGAACACCACCGCCATGTCGCGCTTCTCACCCGGCTGCAGGGTCTGCTGGGTGAAGCAGAAACAGTTGATCTTCTCAAAATAGGCGCCGACCGTCGGTGGCGTCACATTGTAGCCGGCCTGGCCCGTGGTCACCCGCGCGGATTCGTTTCGCACCGCGTAATAGACGGTGACCACTTCGCCGAGCCGCACGTCGATCGTCCGGCGTTCCGGCTCGAACGACCATGGCAAGCCGGGCGCCACATTGGAATCAAAGCGGACCGTGATGACACGCCCGGACGTTTGCTCTGGCGCGGTTTTTGCCACCTGCGTCGTGCCGCCGAAACCGGTGGTGCGGCAAAACCACGAATAGAGCGGTACGGCGGCAAAGGAAACGCCCACCATCACGGCAACAAAGCCGCCGCAGGCAAAAGCCACCGCGGCATCGCGGGCCGAGCGCCGGCGCGATCGCAACGGTGAGATCATAGCGGCCGCTCCAGCACACCCGGTCCCTTCACCAGCGTGACGATATAAAAAAGCACCACCAGGATACCGAGCGAAATGGCGATGGCGA
>JBQCCX010000248.1:0-6330 GCA_051961815.1 Xanthobacteraceae bacterium | reverse complement strand
GCTTGCCAAATAAGGTTCGGGGAAAGTTTGGCGCGCGTCTAGGCGTCGACGGACGGAAAGCACCCGGGCTGATCCAGAGTGCAGACTCCATAAGTGAAGGCGTTGCTCACCGTCCCCGCCCTCTCCAAAGCCTCATCGGAGACGTCGAAGGTCAAAAACTCTTCGTCTTGGGTCTTCAAAGCGTCCATGGCGTCAAATCCTTTTTGCTTTGCTCACGCCGTCTCAAAACGCGCGCCGATTGCGTCAGATTGCCACAGCGGCAGACTACCGCCATCGGTCTGTTCAGCGCAATTCGTTTCGCTTTGCACGCCAACAAAATTCCCGTTCCGCTTTGCTGCAACAGTCACGGGTATGTGATTGAGTTCTCTGGTGTTTAGTGGCGCGCGCAGACGTCGAGTTTTTGCGTTCCTAGTCCGGTAATCGCTGCCGGACCTTGCCGATTTCAGCCCAAGGATCGGCCTTCAGATGTCTCTTCCAATTCTCAAGAGTGAACTGATTTCCGGCAGTGGTACGCGCCAGCGCCTCCCATGAGACCGGCATCGAGATCGGCGCGCCGGCGCGCGCGCGGGTCGAATAGACGGCGACCGAAGTCGCTTCGCGAGAATTGCGGAAATAGTCGATAAAGATTTTTCCCTTGCGCAGCGATTTGGTCATTTTGGCCAAATAGCGCTGCGGCGAATCCGCAGTCATCGATGCCGCAACGCGCGCCGCAAAGTGTTTCGTCGTGTCCCAATCAGCGCCTGCGACCGGGACAACCACGTGGATGCCTTTGCCGCCGGACAGCTTGACAAAGCTTTTCAATTTTAAAGCCTTGAGCCGGTCGCGCGTTTCCTGCGCGGCGGCGACGATCTCTTTCCAGCCGACGCTTTCGCCGGGATCAAGATCGAACACGATCCGGTCGCACACTTCGAGCCGGCCCATTCGCGAGCCGCGGACATGAATTTCCAGTGCCCCGAATTGCGCAAGCTCGATCAGATCGCTGAGCTTCTCTACCGCGATCACGTCGTGCTCTTTGGAGTCCACGACGTGGCGCAGCGGAGAGTCCTTGATATTTGCGGCGATATGCTTCTGAAAGAAACATTCTCCAGTAATCCCGTCCGGACAGCGCACGATTGCCAACGGCCGATCGACGAGATGCGGCGCCATTAATTTCCAGACCTCGACGTAATAGTCCGCCAGATCTTGCTTGGTGACGCCGACATCGGCCCAATAGACGCGGTCCGGATGCGTCAAAGCAACATCGGCGACCTCGACCTGCGCGCCGCCGCTGTGCGCGCGCCCCGGCGTTCGCGCCGGTTTAGCTTGTTGTGGCTGTCGATTTGCCGATTTGCGGATTGGCTTCTGGCGCGCCGGCATGGCCACCTCGGTCGGGGTCTCGCGCACCACTTCGCCCGCCGGCTTGTCCTCGCGCACACCTTTGAAAGCCGCCTGACGCAACAGACCGTCGTGGGTGATGCCGCGAAACTCGACCTCAACGACCAAGTCCGGCTTGACCCACATCACGTTCTTGCGCCGCTCGTCTTTCGGCAATGCGAGCGGAGCGCGGTCGACGCGCAGCGTGCTCAGGAGCCGCCACAGGTCCCGCGCGGTTTGGTGCGTGTAACCGGTCCCTACCCGGCCGGCATAGCGCAGCTTGCCGTCCTCGTGAAAAGCGACCGTCAGCGCGCCAACCGCGTTCGGCATCGCGGTGGATGGTGTGAACCCGGCAACGACGAATTCCTGTTCGTTGTGGCATTTGGTTTTGATGAAATTTTCCGAACGTCCGGAACGATACGGCGCGTCGCGCAACTTCGACACGATGCCCTCGAGGCCCAACTCGCAGGCGTGCTTGAAAATCGCCGCGCCGCGCTCGGCAAAATCATCGGCATAACGCAGCGGCCCGTTCCGGCGCTGACCTTGCAAAAGCCGGCGCAGCGCCGCCTTGCGCGCCGTCAGCGGCTCGCGTGTGAAATCGCGGCCGTCAAGGTGCAGCAGATCGAAGATCCAGTAGACGAACCGGTCCGCGCGGCCGTCTCTCAAATCGGTCTGCAATAGCGAGAAGCTGGAAGCCCCCTGTTCGTTCTCGACGACCAATTCGCCGTCAAGGAGCGCGGTGTCGGCCGGCAAGGCGGCAATCGCCTTGGCGATCCGTTCGAACCGATGCGTCCAGTCGAGTTGCTTCCGCGTCAACAAACGCACTTTGCCGCGATCGAGCCGCGCTTCGATGCGGTAGCCGTCGAATTTGATCTCGTGAATCCATTCCGCTCCATCCGGAGGAGCACTGTGCAGGGTGGCGAGACTGGGCGGCACGAAGTCCGGAAGCCCGCCGCGGCGCGGATTGCCGCGCGCCGGCTCGGCGCTCCGTCGCGCCGCAACCGGCATCGCTGCCTTGACCGCGGATTTTCTTTTGGCGGACTTTCTTTTGGCCTTGGGCTTGTCGTTGGACTTGGTTTTAGGATCGGCTTTTCCACGGTTGGCCTTTGGCGCAGCGCTCCCCTTCTGCCGCGATCGCGACTGCGCCTGCAGCTCGGCCCGAAATTCGCGCTGGGTCTGCGGTCTTACATCCGCCGCGCTTGCCTTGGCCTTCCGGTTGCTGTGCCAAACCCGCTTTTTGCCCTTGCCGCCTGCAATCTCATCCATGGAGCGGCCGGACGCGACCGACTGCGGCTCTTCTTCCAAGATATCGCCCTGGCGGCCGCTGCGCGCTTCGTCGTCCCTGCCCTTGATCAAGAGCCAATTCTCATGGCGATCGCGGTCGCGGCTGCGCATGCGCACCAGATGCCAGCGGCCGCGGAGCTTTTTGCCTTCCAGGACGAAATCGAGGTGGCCCTTCGCATAGCCCTTGTGCGGATCGCCTTCGGGGATCCATCGCCCCCGATCCCAGATCATCACCGTGCCGCCGCCGTATTCGCCCTGCGGAATGGTGCCCTCGAAAGAATTGTATTCGATCGGGTGGTCCTCGACGTGCACGGCAAGCCGTTTTTCGCCGGGATCGAGGCTCGGGCCGCGGGTGACCGCCCAGCTCTTCATGACGCCGTCGAGTTCGAGCCGCAGGTCGTAATGCAGCCGCCGCGCCGCGTGCTTCTGGATGACATAACGGTCGCCGCCGCGCCGGCCTTTGCGGCCACGGGGCTCGGCGGTAACGCCGAATTTTCGTTTCTTCCGGTATATTTCGAGGGCCACGGTGCCTCAAATTTACGCGGTACGGGCCTTTGCAGGTTAAATTCGTGCCAAAATGCCTCTCCGAAAAGCCGCGCGGTACCCTGGCAAAACGCTCAAAGCTACATAGGTTTGGTCGAATGCCGGGGGTCGAACCGAACAGTGACTCTCTGGTTATCGGAGTAACGTCGAGTTTAGATATAAGCCTCTGGAAAGCCTAGGGGTTCCTCCAGCGAAGACCGGGCGCTAAACCGAGCGTTTTCATTGCGTTGGCGACATGGAATGGTGTAGGAGGCTAAATCTGTTTGCCATCACACATACTTCCGCCAAGTCCAATACCGCCAAGTCCAATACCGCCAAGTCCAATATCAATCTCGGCCTGAAATAAATTGGTCTCACGAAGGAGCGTAGCGTGACGGTTTCGTCAAAGACCCCATTGCTCGACCAGATCAAGACCCCCGAAGACCTCCGGCGTCTCCAGCCCAGTCAGTTGCGGCAGGTCGCCGACGAGTTGCGCCGAGAGACGATCGATGCGGTCGCCGTGACCGGCGGCCATCTTGGCGCCGGGCTGGGCGTCATCGAACTGACCGTGGCCTTGCATTACGTGTTCAATACCCCGACCGACCGGCTGGTCTGGGACGTCGGGCATCAAGCCTATCCGCACAAGATTCTCACCGACCGTCGTGACCGCATCCGCACGCTCCGCCAAGGCGGCGGGCTGTCCGGCTTCACCAAGCGCGCCGAGAGCGAATACGACGCGTTCGGCGCGGCGCATTCCTCGACCTCGATTTCCGCCAGCCTCGGCATGGCGGTCGCCCGCGATCTGCAGAACAAAGAGAACAACGTCATCGCCGTGATCGGCGACGGCGCAATGTCGGCCGGCATGGCTTACGAGGCGATGAACAATGCCGGCGCCATGAATTCGCGGCTGATCGTCGTGCTTAACGACAACGATATGTCGATCGCGCCGCCGGTCGGCGCACTGTCCGCCTATCTGGCGCGCCGCGTCTCAGGCCGCTCCTATCATCGGCTGCGCAAGGTCTTCCATCAGATCGCCAAACGGCTGCCGAGCAAGATGCTGCAACAGCGCGCCTTGGCGATGGAAGAGTATGCCCGCGGCCTGGTAACCGGCGGCACGCTGTTCGACGAACTCGGATTCTTCTATGTCGGACCGATTGACGGTCACAACATCGACCACTTGCTACCGGTTCTGAAAAACGTTCGCGACATGAAAAACGGGCCGATATTGGTCCATGTCGTGACGCAGAAAGGCAAAGGCTACGAGCCCGCGGAAAAATCGGCGGACAAATACCACGGCGTCGTGAAATTCGATGTCGCCACCGGCGCGCAGCAAAAATCGAAGACCGCGGCCCCGCAATACACCAAGGTCTATGCCGAAAGCCTGATCAAAGAAGCACGCAAGGACGACAAGATCGTCGCCATAACCGCGGCGATGCCTTCGGGCACCGGCGTTGATCTGTTTCAAAAGGAATTTCCGCACCGGACGTTCGACGTCGGCATCGCCGAACAGCACGGAGTGACCTTCGCGGCGGGGCTCGCCACCGAGGGCTACAAACCGTTCGCCACGATCTATTCGACCTTCCTGCAGCGCGCCTACGATCAGGTCGTGCACGACGTCGCAATTCAGCGCCTGCCGGTGCGTTTTGCCATGGACCGCGCCGGACTGGTCGGCGCTGACGGCCCAACTCATGCCGGTTCGTTCGACATCGCTTACCTCGGCTGCTTGCCGGGCTTCGTGGTAATGGCGGCCGCCGACGAGGCCGAATTGGTACACATGGTGTCGACCGCGGTCGCGATCGACGATCGTCCGTCGGCCTTGCGCTATCCGCGCGGCGAGGGCCTCGGCGTTCCGCTCCCGGCAGAGGGCAAACCGCTCGAGATCGGCAAGGGCCGCATCGTGCGCGAGGGCAGCAAGATCGCGCTGTTCTCGTTCGGCGCCCGCCTTGGCGAGTGCCTCAAAGCGGCCGACGAGCTTGCAACTTACGGCCTGTCCACCACGGTGGCCGACGCGCGCTTCGCCAAGCCGCTCGACGTCGATCTGTTGCTGCGGCTTGCCCGTGAACACGAAGTGCTGCTCACGATCGAAGAGGGTTCGATCGGCGGCTTCGGCGGTTTTGTGATGCAGGCGCTTGCTGAACACGGCGTTCTCGACCGCGGCCTCAAAGTGCGATCGATGGTGCTGCCGGACATCTTCATCGACCAGGACAGCCCGAACGCCATGTACGCCAAGGCCGGCCTCGATGCCAAAGGCATCGTCGCCAAGGCGTTCCAGGCGCTCGGCCAAAACGTCCAGGGCGAGGTCGTCAAGCTCGCCTGACGCCGGCCAGTTGACATCAGCATGCCGGCTCGCCGGCGGGCCGGCACTGTTTCATCGAAGCCTGTAGAATTGCCGCGCGTCCCGCGCTTCGCCGCGTTTGGCGGAGCCGGGGGGCGTGTGGATCTCGGCGCCAGGATTGCCATGGTCAAACGCGAGCGCGCGGATCGCCTTTTGGTCGCGCGCGGCCTGTTCGAAAGCCGCGCCCAGGCGCAAGCCGCCATTGCCGCCGGGCAGGTCACGGCCGACGGCAGCGTGGTTGGCAAATCGTCCGACCAAATTTCATCCGCGGCCGTCATCGCAGCGCAGCCAGCGCATCCCTATGTCTCGCGCGGCGGCGTCAAGCTCGCCGCGGCGCTGGAGAATTTTTCGCTCGATGTCGGCGGCCGTGTCTGCCTCGATGTCGGATCGTCCACCGGCGGCTTTGCCGAAGTGCTCCTCACGCACGGTGCGCGGCATGTCTATGCGGTGGATGTCGGTCGCGGCCAGCTGCACGCGCGTTTGCGCGAGCACCCACAGGTGACCTCGATCGAACAGATTGATATCCGCGATCTTGGGGCTTCGCGCCTGCCGGTGGCGCCGGATTTTGCCGCGATCGACGTCAGCTTCATTTCGCTCAAACTCGTGCTGCCGCATGTCAGCCGCTTGCTGCAACGGACCGCGACGCTGGTCGCCCTGATCAAGCCGCAGTTCGAAGCGGGCCGCCATCAAGAAGGGCATCGTGCGCGATGCCGCCGTTCACGAGGCGATCTGCAACGATATCGCCCAGGTGCTGAAAGATTTGGGTTGGCGCGTCGGCGGCCAAATGGCTTCGCCCATTCGCGGCGGCGATGGCAATCGCGAATTCTTTATCGAGG
>JBQCCX010000247.1:0-6991 GCA_051961815.1 Xanthobacteraceae bacterium | reverse complement strand
GGCACCGCCCGCGCGGCACTCGCGTCAAGGCGGCGGATCAGGGCATGGGCATGGGGACTGCGCGCGAAAGCGGCGACCGAAACGCCCGCTGCCGGAATGTCATCGACAAAGCGGCCCCGGCCTGTCACCAGCGCCTGATCTTCGAGGCGAAGAACGCGTGCGCCAATCGTGCTCACGTTCACTGGCCGGCGCTCGATATCGCCTTGGCCGCCCGGGCGAGCACGTCTTTGGGCGTGGCGTAGACTTCGGCGAGCAAGCCGTCGATTGTCGCCGCGCTCACCGGATGAATTTCAAAATTCAGCTTCTGCGCCTCAGCGAGGAAATCAGTGTCGCGCATGGTGGCATCAAACGCCGCGATCAGCGCGGTTTTGCGGTCTGCCGGAATATCGGGGGGCGCCGCAACGGGCCGCGCCATCGCCTGGCTGGCCAACAGCAGCTTGATGATCTGCAGCTGCTCGGGTTTGCTGACGAGGTCAGTCGCGAGCGGCACCGTGGCGATTTCGGGCTCTTTTTTAAGAGCGGCTTGCACGATGATATTGGCCGAGTGGTTGGTCAGCCATTCCGCATGCCGGGTCTTGATCGTGCTCCAAGATAGTCCGCATAGGCCGTCGACTTCGCCGCGCTCCATGGCCAACACGACATCATTAGTCCCCGGATAACCGCTGACCAACTGGACCTTGGCGCCGAACACGTTCTTGTACAAAAGCGCCCAAATATCGGGGTCGGCATCGGCGCCGAGGCCGCCGAACTTGGATGGTTTGCTCAGAAAATCGTTCCAGGTCTTGATCGGCGATGAATTCCAGGTGACGCATGTGGTGTTATCGTCGGTCATACTGCCGAGCCAAGTGAATTTCCGGCTATCAAACTCGGCCTGGCCGAGGAGCGGCGCGACGCCCATGCTGCGTGAAAACGTACCGAGCACCGAGCCGTCTTTTGGCGCCACGGAAAAAATGTAATTGGCTGAGCGCAAGCTCCCGGCGCCGGTCATCTGCTGCGGCACGATCGAAGGCTCACCGGGAAGATGCTTGCCGATGTAACGCGCCAACAGCCGGGCATAAGCGTCATAGCCGCCGCCGACGCTGAAGCCGATGACGAGCGAGATGCTGCGGCCCTTGTAGAAGTCAGCGACGCTGTCGGCTTTGGCGACGCTTAGTGCCATCGCAAGCGCGGCGAGGACAAACAGCGATGAAACAGCGAAACCGGGTTTGTGCATGGACGTTTGACCGCCGCCGCAATCTGAAAAAATTCACATCCGAGCGACGCCGATAAGCTCCGGCGCGCCGATTCTATCCCAGATCCAGCGCGCGCAGGCGAACAGGCGGTCGTCATCATAGCGCTGCGCGACGAGTTGAATGCCGACCGGCAGATTGTTAGGCCCGCGGTGGGTTGGCAGCGTCATCGTCGGCGTGTGCAAGGCGGTCCACATGGCTTGCATGCTCGGATCGCCGGTCGAGGCCAGCCCCTTCGGCGCTTCGCCGGGCACGCAGGGCGCCAACAGCACGTCAAGGCCCTCGAAAACGTCAGGCAGCCGCGCCCGAGCTTGCTCAATCCGGCGCCAAGCGGCGACGTAGTCCGCTCGCGAGGTCTTCAGGCCATTTTCGATATAGCGCCGCATCTGCGGCGATAGCGCCACGCGATGATTGTCCCATTCGAACGCCATGCAAGCGGCGCGCTCATAATAATTGATGGTGCCGCGCGCGAGCGCAGGCAGGCCGGCGAAAGCGTCCGGCAGGTCGACGTCGCGAACGGTCGCGCCGGCCTTGCCCAGCGCCGCCGCAGCGTTTTCGACCGCGCTTTTAGATTCGGGTTGCGCGCTGCTCCAAAGCTCGGTGCGGCAAATCCCGATCCGCGGCGCCGCGCCCAGGCTCCGCAGCGGCTGCGGTTCGTCGAGCCGCAACACGGCGGTGAGCAGCGCGATGTCCTCTATCGAGCGACCAATCCATCCGATCGTGTCGATGCTTTCGGCCGCGGGCTTGAGGCCCGCTTTGTTGAAGGTATTGTAGGTCGGCTTATAGCCGAACACGCCGCAAAATGACGAAGGCCGCAGTACCGAACCCCCGGTCTGGGTGCCGAGCGCGGCCGGGACCATGAAATCGGCAACCGCCGCCGCCGAACCGCTCGAGGAGCCGCCTGGCGTATGCGCGGCATTGTGCGGATTAGTCGTGGCCGCCGGCGCCATTCCGGCAAGTTCACAAGTGGCAGTTTTTCCGAGGATGACCGCGCCAGCGCGCCGCAACAGCGCAACGCAGGCGGCGTCCGCGGTCGGGCGATAGCCGCGATAGATCGGCGAACCCATTTCGGTCGGCATGTCGAAGGTATCGATCACGTCCTTGATCCCGATCGGCACGCCATGGAGCGGGCCACGGCGCGGCTCGCGATCGAGCGCATGCGCCTGGGCGAACGCTAATTCCGGATTGAAATTCACCCAGGCTTTGACGACCGGCTCGCGCGCGGCAATCCGCTCGACGCAGTGGCGCATCACGGCTTCACACGTGGTTTCGCCCGCAGCGATCTTCGCGGCGATTTCGCTGACGCCCAATTCGTTATCGTTGCGCGCGAGCTTTACGTCCATCGTCCGATGCTCAGTTCTTGCCGGCGCGGCCAGCGGCGGTGCCGGCGATCTTGCCGAACACAGTGCCGGACATCAGCCCGGAGCCGCCGGGATAATTGAAATAAAACAGACCACCGACCAGTTCACCGGCGGCATAGAGCCCGCGGATCGGCTGATAATCGGTGTTGAGCACTTCGGCATCGGTATTGATGCGCAAACCACCGAAGGTGAAGGTGATGCCGCAGGTCACGGCGTAGCCCTCGAACGGCGGGGCATCGATCGTGTTCGCCCAGTTGCTTTTGTTGATGGCAAGGCCCTGCGTGCCGCGCCCATCCTTGACGTTGGGATTGAACGGCACGTCGGTTTTGACTGCGGCGTTCCACTCTTTGACCGTCTTTAGGAATTCCGCCGCGTTCACGCCTTCGAGCTTGCGCGCGAATTCCTCGATTGTGTTGGCGGTGACCTTGGTGATCTGCCGGATGCGGTATTCGTCGCGCTGCAGGTGTTTCACTTTCTGATCGAAGATCTGCCAGGCAAATTGGCCGGGCTGCTCCAGCACCACCCGGCCGTATTTGGCGTATGTGTAGTTGCGGAAATCGGCGCCCTCGTCGACAAAGCGCTTGCCGTTCGCATTAATCATTATTGAGAATGGATAAGAATGTTTCTGAAACTGATCGCCGACCGCGAGATCGCCGAATTCCGGCGCGTTCATTTCCCATTGCACGGCGTGACAGCCTGACCAGTTGCCGCGCGGCGCGGCGCCGATCTCAATTCCCATGCGAATGCCGTCGCCGGTGTTGTAACGGGAACCGCGCACTTTCGCGAGGTCCCAACCGGGCCCGAGATAGCGCGTGCGCCATTCCGGATTGGCCTGGAAGCCGCCGCAAGCGAGCACCACGGATCTGGCGCGCAACTCGCGGACTTCACCGCGCTCGCGCATGCGGATGCCTTCGACGCGGTTGCCGTCGAACAACAGGTCGAGGCCGCGGGCGGCATAGCGAATTTCGATGCCGCGCTTTGTTGCGGCCTCCGTCAGCATTGCGATCAGGCCCGGACCGCCGCCAACCGATTCGACCGTCAGCCCGCCCCAGAACTTGAACTTGCCCTCGATCTTGAACGCCTGACGGCCGTAGATCGGAATGAGCCGCACGCCTTTGTTGCGCATCCAATTGAGCGAATCGAAACTTCTGGTGACCAGAAGTTCGACCAAGTCGGGATCGGCGCGGTGCTGGGTGACGCGCGCCATGTCGTCGAAGAACTGGTCCGCGGTATAGGTGCCGAAATCGGTGGTTTCGAGTTCGGCCGGAGTGAGATCGGGAACCAGCGTCTTGATGTCGTTGACACCGTTATAGACGACGCGGATCGAGCCGGCGGTGAAGCGGCTATTGCCGCCGGATTCGTCTTCCGGCGCGGCTTCGAGCATGACCACTTTGGCGCCCTGCTCCTGCGCCGCCAAAGCGGCGCAAAACGCGGCATTACCGGCGCCAACGACGATTACATCTGCAGTTTGCGCGGCCATCGCGATCACTCTGCCGCCTGCGCTGCGCCGCCATGGGCCTTCGACCAGGCTGCGGGGTCTTTCATGAATTTTTCGACTTCCCTGAGCTTACCCTTGTCAAAGCTGCCGCTCTTCTTGGCCGCTTCCAAGACGTCCCACCAGGTGGCGAGCGCGTGCAGGCTTACACCAAGCTCGCGCATGATCTGCTTTCCCTCCGGAAAAATGTCGTAGAAGAAAAATACGAAGACATGCTCGACGACGGCCCCGGCGTCGCGCAGCGCCTTGCAGAAATTCACCTTGCTGCGGCCGTCGGTGGTCATGTCCTCGACCAGCAGCACCCGATCGCCTGGCTCGATATGGCCTTCGATCTGCGCGTTGCGGCCAAACCCTTTCGGCTTCTTGCGCACATATTGCATCGGCAGCATCAGGCGGTCCGCCATCCAGGCGGCGAATGGAATTCCCGCGGTCTCGCCGCCCGCGACGGCGTCGAACTGCTCGAAGCCCACGTCGCGCATCAACGTCGCGACCCCGAAATCGACCAGCTGCTGGCGCACGCGTGGAAACGAAATCAGGCGCCGGCAGTCGGTATAGACCGGGCTCGCCCATCCGGATGTGTAGATGAACGGCTTGTCGGCCATGAAGCGAACCGCGTCCACTTCGAGCAGCATCTTGGCGGTCAGCTCGGCGACCACTGCTTTATCGGCGAAACAGGTCATCCGGTTCTCCTGTTCCCTTCCCCCTTGCGGAGGGGATAGGGGTGGGGGTCGCAAGGTGTGTTCGTCAGAGCCTTCGCTTGACCAAACTACCCCCCTCCCCACCCTCCCCCACAAGGGGGGAGGGAAAATTAGTTCACTATCTTCCAGGCGATGGTCTCGCCGCCGCGGTAGATCAGCGCGCGCTCGTCAGGCCCGGCAACCTTGACCTCGTCCGGCGCCGTCCACGGCGTCTTTTCCAAAGTGATCGTTTCGTCGTTGGGCGGCATCCGATAATGCTTGGCGCCGTTAAGCGCGGCAAAGGCCTCGAGTTTATCGAGCGCGCCCTCTTCCTCGAAGACTTGCGTGTAGGTCTCGATGGCGACCGGCGCGTTGAACATGCCGGGAATGCCGCTGACCGAAACCTTCTTGGCGTAAGGATGCGGCGCCGAGTCGGTGCCGAGGAAATAGCACGGCCGGCCCGAGGTGGCGGCTTTGCGCAGCGCGGTCTTGTCGCGGCCGGTTTTGATCACCGGCATCACGTACATGTAGGGCTTCAAGCCGTGGCCGAGCCAATCGGTGCGCGTGAGCATCATATGGTACGGCGTAATCGTGCCGCCGAGCTGCGGCGCGGAGCTGGCGACGAAATCGACGCCCTCCTTGGACGACAAATGTTCCAGCGTCATCCGCAGGCCCGGAAATTGCTTGAGCCATTTCGACAATAGCCGATCGATGAACACCGCCTCGCGGTCGAATATGTCGACGTCTGGCGCAACATATTCACCGTGCATGAGAAACGGCATGCCGATCTTTTCCATGCGTTCAAGCACGCGCGGAATTTTGGTGTAGTCAGTCACGCCGAATGCGGAATTGGTGGTGGCATGCGCCGGATAAAGCTTCACTGCGGTGAACAATTCGTCGCGGAAGCCGCGTTCGACGTCATCGGGATCGGTGTCGTCGGTGAGATAACAGGTCAATAGCGGCTTGAATTTCGAACCGGACGGCACCGCCGCCATGACTCGCTCGCGATAGGCTTTGGCGTCGACGCTGGTGCGCACCGGCGGTACCAGGTTCGGCATCAAGATCGCGCGGCCGAAATTCTTGGCCGTGAACGGCAACACGGCTTTAAGCATTTCGCCGTCGCGAACATGCAGGTGCCAGTCGTCCGGCTTGCGGATTGTTATGCGCGTGGTCATGGCAATAGCCTAGCCGATCGGCGCCGCCGCTGCAGCGAATGTCTCCATCGGCGGCTCATCGATCATGGCGCCGGTGAGATCGGCGACTCGAGCGAAGCCGTGTTTGGCGCACCATTGTTCGAGACCCTCGATGATCGCGATCATGCCTGTGGGATTACGGAAGGTCAGGTAACCGATCATCACCGCACTGGCGCCGGCCAGCATATATTCAACGGCATCCTCGACTTTGACGATACCGCCGCAACCGATGATCGGGATCCTCACCGCTTTGGCGCATTGATAGACCATGCGAACGATGATCGGCTTAATCCCGGGGCCGGACAGGCCGCCGAATTTGTTGCCGATTGCGGGCCGGAACGTGTCGGTATTGATCTTGAGCCCAAGAATGGTGTTCGAAACGACCAGCGCATCGGCGCCGCCGCGCTCGGCGGCCTTGGCGACCGCGACCACATCGCCGGCATTGGGCGACAACTTCACCCACACCGGCTTGTCGGTCGTGGCGCGGATGAGCTTGACGACATTATAGGTGTGCTCCTCGTGCAGCGCGAAGTTGCCACCTTTGGGATCGCGCGTCGGACAGGAAATATTGACTTCCAGCACGTCGATCGCGGACTTTGCGACGTCGCGCGCCATAGCTTCGAAGTCCTCAATCGTCGTCGCCGAGATCGAGCCGACCAAGGGCGGCGTGAAGCGTTTGTAGTCCGGCACTTGGTGCTGCAAGAAATAATCGATGCCGTTGGTCGGCAGGCCGATCGAATTGATCATGCCGCCTTCGACTTCGGCGGCGCGCGGCGGCGGATTGCCGGCGCGAAATTCCCGCGACACGGTTTTTGCCACCAGCGCGCCGAGCCTGTTGAGGTCCATCACCTGGGCGAGATCGGTCGAGAAGCAGCCCGATGCCGGCATCACCGGATTCTGCAGTGTCACGGCGCCGATCTTGACGCGCATGTCTACCATCCGACCGCCTCCTGGATGTCGAACACCGGACCATCGATGCAAACCCGGCGCAGCTCCTGCTTGCCGTTCACTTCGAAGGTGCGCACACAGACGTAAC
>JBQCCX010000246.1:0-5271 GCA_051961815.1 Xanthobacteraceae bacterium | reverse complement strand
GGCCGAAGTGGTCTGGTGCCAGGAGGAGCCGCGCAATATGGGCGCCTGGGTTTTCGTCGACATATTCCTCGAATGGGTGCTCAATCAGATCGGCGCCAAGCATCGGCGCGCGCGCTATGTCGGGCGCCCGGCCGCCGCCTCGACCGCGGTCGGGCAAATGTCGCTTCACCTTGCGCAGCTCGGCAAGTTCTTGAACGAGGCCCTGGCGTGAGCAGAGGTCAGATGACGGATGACCGGGGCCGGACGGGAATTTTTGCTCTCGATCCCTGATCTCTGAGCTCCGGCATCGTCAATCCGATTCTGGCGTGAACGAGGAAATGGTCCGATGACCGAGATACGCGTACCGGCGCTGGGTGAATCGGTCACCGGGGCGACCATCGGCAAATGGTTCAAGAAGCCCGGCGAGGCGGTCGCGGTCGACGAGCCGCTGGTTGAGCTTGAAACCGACAAGGTGACGATCGAAGTGCCGGCGCCGGCGGCGGGCGTGCTCGCCGACATTGCCGCCAAAGACGGCGACACCGTCGCGGTCGGCGCCGTGCTCGGCCAGATCAAGGAAGGCGCGGGTGGCACCGCCGTAAAATCCGCTCCGGCAGGGCCGGGCGCATCTGCATCGGCGCCGCAGTCCGCGCCCAAAGCCGCGACCAGTGCCGCGCCGGCAGCGGCGAAGCCGGCCGATGTGACGCTTCCGCCCTCGGTGCGCAAGCTTGCCGCCGAATCCGGGATCGATGCCGCCGCCATGGCCGGCTCCGGCAAGGACGGCCGCGTCACCAAAGGCGACATGCTGGCGGCCATCGAGCGCGCCGCCGCCGCGCCCACTCCCGTCGCCGCGACTGCGGCCGCCGTCGGGATGCGAGCGCCGGCGCCGCCCGACGATGCCGCGCGCGAGGAGCGCGTGCGGATGACGCGGCTCCGCCAGACCATCGCACGGCGCTTGAAGGACGCGCAGAACACCGCCGCCATGCTCACGACCTTCAACGAGGTCGACATGGGTCACATCATGGCGCTGCGCACGCAATACCGCGATCTGTTCGAGAAGAAGCACGGGGTGAAGCTCGGCTTCATGGGGTTCTTTGTGCGCGCCTGTGTGCAGGCGCTCAAAGAAATTCCCGCGGTGAATGCCGAGATCGACGGCGCCGACATCGTCTACAAGAATTATTATCACATCGGCATTGCGGTCGGCACCGAACGCGGACTGGTCGTGCCGGTGGTGAGAGACTGCGATTCGAAATCGCTCGGCCAAATCGAAAAGACAATCGCCGATTTCGGCCGGCGCGCCCGCGACGGCACGCTCAAGATCGAGGAGATGCAGGGCGGCACCTTCACCATCACCAATGGCGGCATCTACGGCTCGCTGATGTCGACGCCGATTCTCAACGCGCCGCAATCCGGCATTCTCGGCATGCACAAGATCCAGGAGCGGCCGATGGTGGTCGCCGGCAAGATCGAGGTGCGGCCGATGATGTATCTCGCTTTGTCTTACGACCATCGCCTGGTCGACGGCCGCGAAGCAGTGACGTTCCTGGTTCGCGTCAAGGAGTGCCTGGAGGATCCGGCGCGGTTGGTGCTGGATTTGTGATTCCGTTGGGCATCCACGTCTTGATTTGAGCGAAGAAGACGTGGATGGCCGGATCAAGCCCGGCCATGACGATGGAGAATGCGGAGCTTTCTATGTCTTACGACCTCATCGTCATCGGCTCCGGCCCCGGCGGCTATGTCTGCGCCATCCGCGCCGCGCAGCTCGGCATGAAAACCGCGGTGGTCGAGAAGCGCGCCACCTTCGGCGGCACCTGTCTCAATATCGGCTGCATTCCCTCCAAAGCGATGCTCAATGCATCGGAGCTTTACGAGGAAGCGGCGCATAAATTTGCCGGCATGGGCATCAAGGTCGGCACGCCGGCGGTCGATCTCGCAACGATGCTGAAATACAAACAGGATGCCGTCGACGGCAATGTCAAAGGCGTCGATTTTCTGTTCAAGAAAAACAAGATCGAAACCTTCCATGGCGCCGCGCGCTTGGTCGCGCCCGGCAAGGTCGAAGTGAAAAATGCCGACGGCAAAGCGCAAGTGCTGCAGACGAAGAATGTCGTCATCGCCACCGGCTCCGATGCTGCGCGCTTAAACGGCATCGATTTCGACGAAAAGCGCATCGTCTCCTCGACCGGGGCGCTGGAACTGCCGGCGGTGCCGAAAAAACTGCTGATCGTCGGCGCCGGCATCATCGGCCTCGAACTCGGCTCGGTTTGGCGCCGGCTCGGCGCCGAGGTCACTATCGTCGAATTTCTCGATCACATCCTGCCGGGCATCGACAGCGAGGTCGCCAGGCAATTCCATCGCATGCTGCAGAAGCAGGGCATCGTGGTGCGGCTATCGTCGAAAGTCTCCGGCGTCGACGCCTCCGGCAAAGTGCTTAAGGTCAAGGTCGAGCCGGCCACCGGCGGCGCGGGGGAGACACTCGACGCCGATGTCGTTCTGGTTGCGATCGGGCGGGTTCCCTTTACCGACGGGCTCGGCCTCGAGCCGCTGGGCGTCAAGAAGGACAATCGCGGGCGAATCCTGGTCGATCCGCATTTCCGCACCAATGTCGACGGCATCTACGCCATCGGCGACGTGATTGCCGGTCCGATGCTGGCGCACAAGGCCGAAGACGAAGGTGTCGCGGTCGCCGAAATCCTGGCCGGGCAGGCCGGCCACGTGAATTACGATGTGATCCCCAATGTCGTTTACACCTATCCCGAAATCGCTTGCGTCGGCAAAAGCGAAGAGGAACTCAAAGCGGCCGGCATCGCCTACACTGTCGGCAAATTCCCGTTCACCGCCAATGCGCGCGCCCGGGTCAATCTGACCACCGAAGGCTTCGTGAAGATCCTGGCGGATGCCAAGACCGATCGTGTGCTCGGCGTGCATATTCTTGGGCCCGATGCCGGCAACATGATCGGCGAGGCGGCGGTCGCCATGGAATTCGGCGCCTCGTCAGAGGACATCGCCCGCACCTGTCATGCGCACCCGACCTTGAGCGAGGCGATCAAGGAGGCGGCCCTCGCGGTCGCCAAGCGCACGATTAATTTCTGAGGTTTGGACTCGGACTCGTCATTGCCGGGCTTGACCCGGCAATCCATCTTTTCAATCGCCGAATGGATCACCGGGTCACGCCGCTTCGCGGTGGCCCGGTGATGACGAAATAAGGGCTACAACACCGCGATCAGGTGCACCGCATGCGGAGCAAACAGCCCGAGCGCCAGCAGGCCAAGACCGAGTAGACCAAGCGCGCCGGCGAGCCAAACGAGCGCCACGATCCCGGTGATCACCGCCGCGGACGCCAGCACGATGCCGATCTGGAAGGCTGCCGAGGCGAGTTCGTAGTGGTGATATTTCGCCAGCGCGAGTTCGCGCTCTTCTTCCTGCTCTTTTGCCCGCGCGGCGAGCTCCTTGCGGCCCTCGCCGGTTTTCGGATCGGATTCATAGCGCGCCGCCGTCGCGCGCCAGGCTTCGATCTGCTTGTCGATCGCCGCCTTGGTGGTGGGGTCGGTCACGTTGGCGGTAAGCAGCGCCGTCTGATCGGCGGCTGTATTCAATGTGGTGCGGCGGATGTCCTTGGCCTGGAAGAAAGCCCAGGTGTCGGACGATTTGACGTTGGCGTCGATCGACTCGGTCTGCGCGCTTTTGCCAAGCGTTTCGGAAAACGACAGAAACAATGCAAGCACTGCGATCACCAGCGCGATGCGCCTGTTGAAAAATTGGGAGTGCTCGCCTTCCTGCGCCTTCTCGATGGTCTCGTGAATTTCGGACATTCGTCACCTCATCATGCCGGAGCCTGTCATTCCGGATTGCCGCGAAGCGGCAAGTCCGGAATCCATAATCCCGGCGGAGCGAATATGGATTCCGGGTTCGCCACTGCGTGGCGCCCCGGAATGACCGGCAATGAGATTTTTTGTCAAGCGCGCGGATGGGCGCTGCGGTACGCCTCGATCAGCCGTTCGGCGTCGACCGCAGTGTAAATCTGCGTGGTCGAGAGCGAGGCATGGCCGAGCAATTCTTGGATTGCGCGCAAATCGCCGCCGCCGGCCAATAAATGCGTAGCGAAGGAATGGCGCAGAGCATGCGGCGTGGCGCTCGCGCCAAGGCCGAGTGCGCCGCGCAAGCGCGCCATCGCCAGTTGCACGAGGCGCGGCGACAGCGGCCCGCCCTTGGCGCCGACAAACAGCGGGCCGTCGGGCGGCAATACGAAGGGGCAGAGCGCGATGGAATCGGCGATCAGCGTCGCGACCGGCGCGATCAGCGGCACCATGCGCTGCTTGCGGCCCTTGCCGGTCACGGTCAGCACGTCACCGCCGTCGAATTGCACGCACTTTAACCCCAGCGCCTCGGAGATGCGCAGCCCGCAGCCATAGAGCAGTCCGAGCACCGCGGCGTCGCGGGCGTGAATCCAGGCGTCGCGGCCGTCGCCGGCGGCGAGCGCCGGATCGGCCATGCGCTTGGCCGCGTCGATTGGCAGCGGCCGCGGCAAGGTCTTGCCGAGCTTGGGCCCGCGCACCGCGGCGAGCGCGCCGAGCTTGCCCCTGCTGTTGCGCTCGAGGTAGCGGCCGAACGCCCGGATGCCCGCGAGCGCCCGCATCAGCGAGCGGCTGCCGATGTCTTCGGCGCGGCGCGCGGCGAGAAACGCCCGCACATCCGCCGGCGCCAAACCGCCGAGATCTTTCAACGACGGTGCGCCGCCCAGATGCTCGGCGAGAAAATGCAGGAACTGCAGCACATCGCGGCGGTAGGCTTCGATGGTCTTGGGCGAAAGCTGCCGTTCGGCGTGCAGGTGCCGCAGCCACGCCGCGATCTCGGCCGCGGCTTTGGGGGCAACATGAGCGGTTTCGGTGTTCTTCGCCATATTTGGAGCCACGTTCCGCTCGTCCCCACGAAGGCGGGGCCCAGCTCATGGGAGGCCCGACTGGATTCCCGCTTTCGCGGGAATGAGCGGAGATACTAGCCGTTTCCGCCTTTACCCTTCCTAAATCGGTGAGAATCGGCCGAGAATCACAAGATGGCCAAGCGGGTTGTCGATGTGTTGGTGCCGGTCGCACTGGACCGGGCCTATTCCTACCGTGTGCCGGCGGCCCTTGAAGTCGCGCCCGGCGACATCGTTACCGTGCCGCTCGGGCCGCGCGAGACCACCGGCGTGGTCTGGGCCGAGAACGCCAATCCAAATCCGCGGCTCGACAACCGGCTCAAGGATATCGAGGAAAAGCTCGACTTCCCGCCGCTCAAGCCCGAGCTGCGCCGCTT
>JBQCCX010000245.1:0-6830 GCA_051961815.1 Xanthobacteraceae bacterium | reverse complement strand
GTCGGACGCATTTGTCAGCCGGGATCGGCCGGTCACGCGCCAGGAGTTCCATGATCTGGTGCAGACCTTGCTGCACCGCTTTCCGATCATCCAGGCGGTCGAATGGGCGCCGAAGGTCCGATCCGGCGATCGGACGAACTTCGAGACCGCCCAGCGCGCCGAGATGCCGGGATTTGAGATTCGCGAACGCGCCCAGTCGCGCGAACTGCAAACGGCCGGCGATCGAGCCGATTTCTACCCCGTCACTTATGTCGAACCGCTTTCCGGCAATGAACGAGCAATCGGTTTTGACCTGGCATCGGACCACGCCCGGCGCCTCGCGATCGATACGGCGACCACGACCGGAAATTTGGCTGCGACCGCGCCGATCCGCCTGGTGCAGGAACACAATACGCAATACGGCATGTTGTTGATCGATTCCGTATCAAGCGGTCCGACCGGTCCTGGCGTCGTGCTCGTCGTGCTGCGCATGGACGCATTCACTGCGAGCCGCGCGGCGCCGCTGCAATCGACACTGAATATGCGGTTTCGCGATGTTGCGGCAGCCGCCCCGTTCTTCGACGCAATTCCCGGCGTTGCGCGACCGCCCTTCGAAACCGAATTTGATTTCGGCACCCGACGCTATGTCGTGAACACCACGCCATCGGCGGCCTACCTCGAAGCGCACCGTGGATGGCAGAGCTGGTCGGTGCTTGCCGCCGGCGCTCTCGGCACCGGCCTGATCGGCGGCTTGCTGCTTCTAGGAACCGGGCACGGGTACCGGTTCGCCCAGCTCGCCAAAAAGCTGCGCGACAACGAGGCTTCGCTGCGCGAGAAGGAGGCCGAGCTTGAGAGCATCATCTACCGCACGCCATTCATGCTGATCCGGCTGGATCGCGATCTTCGCTATCGCTTCGTCAGCCATGCCTATCTGGAGATGACCGGCCGGCGGCCCGAACTGGTGGTCGGCAAACGGCTGTCCGATGTTTTGGGCGATAAAGACTTTCAGTCGATACGCCCCTATGTCGAAAAAGTGCTGCAAGGTCATCGCGTCGAATTTGACAGGGAAGTCCATTACCAGGGCGTCGGAACGCGATTCCTGCACGTCATCTACACCCCGGAGACAGACGACAGCGGAGCGGTGACGGGCTGGCTCGCGTCCATGCTCGACATTACCGAACGCAAGCGCGCCGAGGAGGAACAAAAACGTGCGGCGGAGGCCGAACAGATATTGATCCGTGAACTCCAGCATCGCACCAACAATCTGCTCGCCGTGATTCAAGGCATAGCGCAGAAAACGTTGTCAGGCTCCGGGCCGCTCGACGAAGCAAGGAAAATCTTCGAGGGACGACTGCTGGCATTGGCGGGGACATACCGTCGATTGACCAAATCAAACTGGAGCGGCGTCAGTTTGAGCGAGATCGTGCAATTGACGCTCGAGCCGTTTGCGGCTCGAACCGAGATCGACGGCCCCGATTTATTGCTGAGCGCGAAAAATGCACAGAATTTCTCGCTCGCGCTGCATGAGCTTGCCACCAACGCCTTGAAGCATGGTGCACTTTCCAGTGGCGGCGGCAATGTGAGCATCGCTTGGTCGATTGCGAGAAATGGCGGCGGACCAATCTTGAAATTCCGGTGGCGGGAGCGCGGTGGTCCTCCGGTCCGCGGTCCAGGTCAGCGGGGCTTTGGCACCTTGTTGCTGGAGTCGACCTTCAAGAGCGTCAAGTTCGATTACGCGCACGAAGGCTTGACCTGCGAAATTCATGTGCCGCTCGGCAGCGGCGAATCTACTGCCTCGCCGCAATTATCGGCTTGACAGGCCCGGCCGCGACTAAAGCCGCGACAGGTCGGGTTGCGCTTGCGATCGCAGCATCGATGCGGCCTCGAGCTCCTTGGCGCGGCGCTCGAAGCCCTCAGCCATTTCCAGCAGCGCGACACGACCGGGATTGGACAAAGACAAGGTCTGCGCCAATCGCAGGCATGTCGCGGCTTTTTGCCAGAGATGTGCGCTGTCCATCGGGCGGCGAAAGATTCCCGATTCGCGCCGGACTTTCAGTCGGCAAACCGACGCACCAGTGGAAATATTCAGCACAGTCAAGCTGTGAATGCGATCAGGCGGTGCTGTGCACAACGTGCACAAACCCGCGAATGTGCGCAGTTTGTTTTGACAGCGCTGCCCCAAATTGGTCCCTTTTGGATATGACTGGGGGGCTAACGGAATTGGATCGCGCCGTGATCGAGGCCTTGAGCGCCCGGTATGCTCGCGGCGGTGAAGCGGCTTTCGATGAAGCCGCGTCGCGCTTGGTGATCTCGGTCTGCGCCGTGCTGGCCCATACCCGTGGCATGGGCCGCTTACGCGATCTGATCAAATTGATCGAAGCCGTCGGTAAGATCGGCGCGTCGCACGGGCCCCTGCATTAGCCGCGCGCTTCACACGCTTCGCAAAAAAAGCCCCGGATCGCTCCGGGGCCGTTGAATAGGATTTGAAGAAGAAGCTCACTGTTTGGTCGGCTGTTTTGGAAGCTGTTGCCCGGTTTTCAGCGTCTTGTGATGCGGGTGCGTTGCCGACATGTACATGTGTTTGTGATGTCTCGGATGATGCGCAACGCGGGTTGTCGTGGGGGCGCCTGTCGGCGGCGCAGCCGAGCGGAGATACGGGCTCGGCGCCGAAGTTTGAACGCTCGGTCCCGGCCCTCCGGGCATCACGCCCGGTCCGGGCGGTCCTGGATTGGCGGGGTTGCCCGCAGCGCCGCCGGCTACCGGCGGTTGGCCGCCCGGCGGCGGCCCCCTTTGGGCTACCGCGAGCGAAGTGCCACCGAACAGCAACGCGATCATCGCGACACTTTTCACGGTGCGCATTTTCATCTCCCATATTGAGCCGGCTCACCCTACGCCCCCACGAGAACGCCTTCACGGCGTCCTCCGTTCCGGGCGAGCAAGAACAAGGCTTTAAGCTTCCGAAAATCACCTGTCTGGCGTCCTGAATTTGCAGGCCGGCCGCCTTTTTCAGATATTGGCAGGTCTTGACGCTAGGGCCGGCCGTTTCCTCGACCGCGGACCAGATCACATGCGGATTTTTTTGACCGGTGCGAATGGCTTTATCGGGAGTGCCGTTGCGCTTGCCTTAATCGCGGCGGGTCATCGGGTTCGCGGCCTGGTGCGCAGTCAGGCCAAGGCCGAACTGGTTGTGCCTTACGGCATCGCGCCGGTGGTCGGTTCGCTCGATGACGCGGCACTGTTGCAAGACGAAGCAAGGAGCGCCGACGCGGTTATCAATGCTGCGTCAAGCGATCATCGCGGCGCGGTCGAAGCCTTGATCGCCGCGCTGTCCGGCAGCGGCAAAACTTTTATTCATTCGAGCGGCAGCAGCATTGTCGCCGATCTCGCCATGGGCGAGCCTTCCGCGCAGATCTTTGATGAGGCGACCGCGGTTGCGCCGCTGCCCGACAAGGCCGCGCGTGTTGCCATCGACCGACAGGTGGTGGCGGCTCCCGGACTGCGTGCGATCGTGCTTTGCAATACTATGATCTACGGCGATGCGATGGGGCCGCCAGCGCACAGCGTTCAAATTCCGGCACTGGTTCGACAGGCCAAGGCATCGGGCATCGTGCGTTATATCGGCCGCGGATTGAATCGCTGGTCCAACGTGCATATCGCCGACGTCGCCGCGCTCTATGTCTTGGCGCTCGCCAACGCGCGCTCTGGCGCCTTCATGTATGTCGAAAGCGGTGAGGAGGCGCTCGGGCAAATTGCCAGCGCCATTGCGCGGCGGCTTTATCTTCCCGTCGCACAATCGTGGTCCGCCGAGGAAGCGATTGCGGCCTGGGGCCGCAATATGGCGGTGTTCTCACTTGGCTCCAACAGCCGCGTGCGCGGCCGGGCGGCTCTGGAGCTCGGCTGGTCGCCGACACGGCGCTCGATCGTTCATTGGATCGCCAATGAAATGAACGAACCCGCGCGCGATGGCTCGCACGCGCCGTCTATTTGACGGCGCCGCCGGTGATACCGGAGATGAAACGGTCGAGAAACAGGTTATAGGCGATCGCCACCGGGATACTGGCGATCAAGGCGCCGGCCATGATCTCGCCCCAGTAGAAGATGTCGCCGCGAATAAGGTCGGTCGCGACGCCCAGCGTGATCGGCTTTTGATCCGATGCGGATATGAACGTCAGCGCGTAGACGAACTCCTGCAGGGTCAAAGTGAAGGTGAAGATCACAACGGTGAGGATGCCCGGCAGCGACAACGGGATCGCCATCTTGATGAAGGCGCCGAACAGGCTGCAACCATCGACGATCGCGGCCTCTTCGATCTCGACCGGCAGCGCCTTGAAGAATCCCATCAGCAACCAGGTGCAGAACGGGATGGTGAAGGTCGGATAGACGACCACCAGCGACCACATCGAGTTCTGCAAGCCCAGCCCGGCGACCACGCGCGACAGCGGCAGGAACAGCAGCGTCGGCGGCACCAGATAGGTAAGGAAGATGCCGATTCCCAGCGCCTCGCCGTTGCGGCCGGCCATGCGCGCGAGGCTGTAGGCCGCCGGTATCGCGGTGACGAGGGTGATCGCGGTGACGCACAGCCCGATGATCAGCGAGTTCAACAGCCAGGTCGTGAACAGCGTTTTATCGAACAAATAGCGGAAGTGATCGAGCGTGGGTGGATCGTTGAACCAGAACGGAATGTGCGTGACGCTGTAGAGGTCGGCGTTCGATTTGAACGAGGTGATCAGCATCCAATAAAAGGGAAACGCCGCGAGCACGAGGAACAACGTCACCGCGCCGTAGAACGAGGTCTCCTGCACGGCTTTTTTGACGGCGGCGCCCGGCATTCTCAGATCTCCCGCCGCCGGATGAAGCGCAACATCGCCACCACCACGACGAACAGCACCGGCAGCATGAACAGCGAGATGGCGGCGCCGTGCGACACATCGCCGGAATTGATGCCGGTCTGGAAACCGGAGAAGCCCAGGACCGAGGTCGCGCCCACCGGACCGCCCATGGTCATCAGAAAGACGATTGAAAGATCGGTAAAGGTAAACACGATGCCGAAGACGAGGCCGATGGCGACGATCGGTAGAATCATCGGCATGATGATCTGATAGTTGCGCCGCCAGAAACCGGCGCCGTCGACGGTCGCCGCATCGAGTACGTCCTGCGGGACGGCGGTGATACCGGCGAGGAAGATGACGATCGCGAACGGGAAGAAGCGCCAGGCATTGACGACGATCACGGAGAGCATTGCCAGGTGGGGCGTGCCGAGCCAGTTTGGCGCGTCCGAACGGGTGACGATGCCGAGCGCGATCATCGTCCAATTGATGACGCTATAAAGCGAATCGAACATCCACTCCCAGGCAACCGTCGCGAGCGCGATTGGTACCGCCCACGGCAATATCACCAGCGCTCGCACGATCTTGCGCCCGGGGAATGGCCGCAACAACAGCAGCGCGCCGAATTTGCCGAGAATCAATCCGAGCAATTGCGATCCGAAGGTGAAGATGAAAGTGTTGTAGAGCGTCTGCCGGAACACCGGATTTTCGACGACATCCAGGAAATTCGACAGGCCGACGAAGCGCCATGACGGATCGTAGATCGTGTAGGCGCTGAGCGAGTAATATACCGCCATCAGGAACGGCACGCCGACCAGCAACAGCACGTAGAGGATGGCCGGCGCGACCATGATCGCGCCAAACACGTCGCGCCGGTCGAGGATGAACCGGAAACGTGCGGTCGGCTTGGGGACTGAATCGGCGATTGCGACCATTGGCGAATAGGCCCGCTAGCGGCGGCTCCTCCGCTTGCCCTCATTGTCGAAATGCCGCAGCGCGCTGTCGCGCACGGCGAACGGATGCCACTCACCCGGCCGAATCCATTCGTCGGCGACGTGCGCCGGCGGCAGCTTTGCCGTGACCACCTGCTTCGGATCGAAGCCTTCCAGCACGCCATAGACGATCCGCTCGGAGCCGAGATATTCGGAACGGTCGACGCGGAACTTGAATTCGGTGAGAGCCCCGTCCTTGATCATGTCCTTAGGCAGGAAATTCTCCGGGCGGAACCCGAGATAGCCGCCATTGCGCGCGACGATGTTCATCGGCGGGGTGCCGACAAAGGTGGCGACGAAACGATCGGCAGGGTCGTCGTAGATTTCCGACGGCGTTCCCACCTGGCGCACCTGACCGCGATCGATGACGGCGATGCGGTCGCCCATTCCCATGGCCTCGACCTGATCGTGCGTGACGTAGATCGTGGTGACGCCGACGCGCTGCTGGAATTGCTTGATCTCCTGGCGGGCAGAGGAGCGCAATTTGGCGTCGAGATTGGAAAGCGGCTCGTCGAGCAAGAGCGCGGTGGGCTGGCGCACCAGTGCGCGCGCGAGCGCAACCCGCTGACGCTCGCCGCCCGAGAGCTGACGCGGTCGGCGATCGAGCAGGTGGTCGATGCCGAGCAGTTGCGAAGCCCACGCCACCTTCTTGTCGATTTCGGCGCTGGGGACCCGCTGGGTGCGCAGCGGAAAGGCGATGTTGTGGCGCACCGAGAAATGCGGGTAAAGGCCGTAGCTCTGGAACATCATCGCCACGCCGCGGGCGCGCGGCGGAACGTTGTTGACGTTATCGCCGCCGATCAGAAGATCGCCGCTGGTCTGTTGTTCGAGCCCGCAGATGATACGCAGGAACGTGGTCTTGCCGCAGCCCGAGGGGCCGAGCAGAACCATGAATTCGCCGTTCGGCACTTCCAGGCTGATGCCGTTGACGGCGGCAACCTCGCCGAATTTCTTGACGATGTTTTTTGTCGATACTGCAGCCATTGAATCTCCCAGGCACTCAACGCTGGCGCATCCGCGCCCGCCTTTTCGC
>JBQCCX010000244.1:0-6800 GCA_051961815.1 Xanthobacteraceae bacterium | reverse complement strand
GATCACTGCGGGGCCATATTCGGCGGCCCACGATTCCGCCCTCAACAAGACCTACGTCGCGGCAATTCAGAAGGCGAACGGCTTTCGCCCGGATTTCGTCTCGCTTGGCGCGTATGACGGCCTGCACCTCATTTATGAGGCGCTCAAGAAGACCGGCGGCAATTCCGAGGGCGACGCCTTGATCGCGGCGATGAAGGGCATGGCTTTCGAAAGCCCGCGCGGGCCGAGCTCCATCGATCCGGACACCCGCGATATCGTCAGCAACATCTATATCCGCAGAGTGGTGAAGACCGACGGCCAGCTCTGGAGCCAGGAATTCGAGACCTATCCGGGCGTCAAGGATCCGATGAAAGTGGCGGCGGCAAAGTAGCAGACGGCCGGATTTACACCGCGATATTGTCAATCAACCGCGTCGCGCCGAGCCGCGCCGCAACGAGCAACCGGATCGGTTCGTTGCCACTGCCTTGCAGCGGCCGGAGCGTCTCGGCATTGCGGGCCTCGAAATAATCGGGCTGCAAGCCAGCGCGGGTGACCGTTGCCCGCGCTCGCGCCAGCACTTCGGCGATTGGCGCTCCGGCGGCAATGTCCGCCGCTGCTTCCTTGAGCGCGCGATAGAGCACCGGTGCGCTTTGCCGCTCGGCGGCGCTCAGATACCGGTTGCGCGAGGATAACGCGAGTCCGTCGCGCTCGCGCACGATCGGGGCGGCAACGATCCGGGTTTTCAGCCCAAGATCGCGGACAAGTTGCATGACCATTTTAAGCTGCTGATAATCCTTCTGCCCGAACAGCGCGAAATCCGGTTCGCACTGGATCAGAAGCTTCGCCACTACGGTGGCCACGCCGGCAAAAAAATGCGGACGGCTGGCGTCTTCCAATCCGACGGTGGCCGGCCCCTCCGGCACTACGCGCGTGGCAAAGCCTTGCGGATACATGGTTTGGACCGAAGGCGCCCATACCAGCGCGATCTTGCGCTCGGACAAAGCCGCAATATCGGCCGCGAACGTCCGCGGATAGGTGGACAGGTCTTCGTGCGGAGCAAACTGCGTCGGATTGACGAATATCGAGACAATCACGCAATCGGCGCGGCTTTGCGCCCGGCGAACCAAAGAAAAATGCCCTTGGTGCAGCGCACCCATCGTCGGTACCAGGGCGATATCGCGACCGCGCCGACGGAAATTCGAAATGGCGTCGCGCAGCGACGGGAGGGTGCGGATAATCTGGGGTCGACGCTTCGCTCGCTTGGAAGTCTTCATGATGACGTTGCAGCGTGAGCACACCCAGGCGCGTTTCGTTGATGCAGCGCTTCGTTTACGATTAACTTATTTCGATAGATGCTGTACCTTGACCCAGCGCGTTGCACATTCAGAAAGTAGTCGCAACGCAGGGGTTGCGTCCTATGCTGATGCAGGCGGAGCTCGGCCGTCCCTTCTCGGCGCATGTCATCGTCCTCGGGAACGAAAAAGGCGGCTCCGGTAAGTCGACCACGGCGATGCACGTCGCCGTTGCACTGCTCCAAGCTGGCCAGCGGGTTGCCACGGTCGATCTCGATTCGCGGCAGAAAAGTTTTACCCACTATATCGAGAACCGCCGCGGCTGGGCCGCGCGCACCGGAATTCAACTCGAAATCCCTGTGCATTACTGCATTGCACGCGGCAGCGGCATGCGGCTCGATGAAATCGAGGCCCAGGAATTCGCCGCCTTTGCTCAGGCGGTCAGCGCTGTCGAGCAGACCCACGACTTTGTGGTGATCGATACGCCGGGCACCGATTCCTACATGATGCGCCTCGCCCATTCGATGGCCGATACCCTGATCACGCCATTGAACGACAGTTTCGTCGATTTTGACGTGCTCGGCACCATCGATCCGCTCTCTTTCGAGGTGGCCGGTGTCAGCCATTACGCCGAGATGGTGCGCGAAGCCCGTCGCCAGCGCCGCCTCGTCGACGGCGGTCTCACTGACTGGGTCGTGGTGCGCAATCGGCTTTCGACCTTGGGCTCGCGCAACCGGCGGCTGGTCGGCGAGGGAGTCGACAGCCTCGCCAAGCAACTCGGCTTCCGCACCGTCGACGGTTTCGCCGAGCGGGTGGTCTATCGCGAATTCTTCCCGCGCGGGCTGACCGCGCTCGACGATCTCAATGAGGATACGCTGGGCCTGCGCCCCACCAGTTCGCACGTCACCGCTCGCGACGAGGTGAAGGTTCTCATCGATTCGCTCCGATTGCCGATCGACGAACGCGGCAAACGCCGGGCCGCCGCCCGCGCCGAATGGATCGCCGCCGCGGCCAAACCGCTCGACACCTACGATCTTCTTGCCGACTGAGCCGGCGACCGGCCGGCGGAAATCGCCATCTCCGGCAAAATCGTTATAACGCTCGGATGCCTCTCGTCATCGGCATCGTGATCCTTTTGGTTTTACTGTGGGCGGCAAAGCGGTCGCGCGCACGGGGAATTCTCAACGTCGCCCAGCAACGCCTCAGCGGTGGGGTGGCGATTTTAGTCGCCACACTGTTGCTCGTCCGCGGAGATTGGGGGCTGGGGCTGGGGCTCGGGCTTTTCGGGACGTATCTGTTAGGCCAGGCGTTGCCTTGGCCGCTCAGCTCATTGGCAGGTTATTTTGACGGCGCGGGAACCAGCCGGCGTGAGCACATGCAAGCTGATCCGGATGCGGGTCTCGGCGCGCGACCTGCGGCCGGCGGCAAAATGACTGAACAGGAGGCTTATCAAGTCCTTGGCATTGCGCGCGGAGCGAGCGTGACCGAGATCGGCCGCGCGCACCGCTCGCTCATGAAGAAACTCCATCCCGATCAAGGGGGGACGACGTATCTGGCGGCCCGTGTCAATGAGGCCAAGGACGTGCTGCTTCGGCGCCATCACTGAGGTACTCGTTTTCGGTCCTCGCGTGGTCTTCCGTCCTCCGTCGCGCTTCCCTGTTGATGGATGATGCGATCAGCCGGCCCGGTGAACGGGCTCTTGTTAGTCTTTCAGCGCCATGCATTCGAAGTCGCTGCGCTTGAGCGCCCGGCACGCGGCTTCAGCGGTCGATTTGTCGAAACCGGCAAAGCGGGCCCGATAGAGCGCTTTGTCGCCTTTTTGGACCCGCTCGGTGAAGGGATCTTTCGCGGCGAGTGGCGCGTGGACCTTGATCTGCGCTTCGCTTAAGTGCTGCCTGGCCTCAACCTCATCCTCGAATGCGCCAATCTGGATCAGCCAGCCGCCATGGCTGTGGGCGGGCGGCGCGGAATAGGCCGGCCGGCTTTGCATAATCGCCGCCGCCGTATGCGTTTCGATCGGAGGCGGTTCGATCTGCGCCGGCTGCATCTGGACCGGTTGAACTTGCGCGGGCGGTGTCTCCGCGGCCCTGACCGGTGCTGGCGCACTGGGCGCGACCTTCGGCTGTGACGGCTCGGCCTGCGCTACTTTGATTTCGACTTTTTGCGCCTGGGCTGCGGTATCGGCGCGTGCCGGTGCGCCGGGGCGGCTGGCGTGGCTGGCGACTTGCGTGGCCACTTGGTTGGAGACTTGGCTGGAGACTTGGCTGGAGACTTGCACGGGAGCCGTGGCCACGGCCGTAATCGGTTGCGGTGGTGCGGGCGGCGGTGCCGCGGCCGCGATCGGAACCAAGGCCGGCATCGGCGCCAGCGATGCGGTTTGCACCGGGGCGGTTCGGTAGGAGATCGTCTTCACGAGGAGCGGCCGGATTGGATCGTTTGATCCAGCGGTCGTTCGCGGTTCGGCGCTCGCCGTAGTGGGGCGCTCGGTCCGGGCCGCCGGCTTCGCCAAATTTTCCTCGCGACGTTCGGCCGCCTCGGCGATCACGGGCGCGGTGCGGCGCACCGCCGCTTCCTTGATGTGGGCGCCAATGAGTTCGCGCATGCGCTCGTCGCGCTCGGATGCCGACGGGCCTCCCATCACGACGGCGACGAGATAACGGCCGTCACGATGCAACGAGGTGAGCAGATTGAATCCGGAGGCGCGCGTGAAACCGGTCTTGATTCCGTCCACTCCTTCGACCGCCCCGAGGAGATGGTTGTGATTACGCATCGCTTCGCCGTGATAGACGAAAGATTCTGTGGAAAAGTATCGGTAGTAGCGGGGGAAGCGATCCTGAATGGCGCGCCCCAGAACGGCTTGGTCGCGCGCGGTCGTGACCTGGTCGTCGTCCGGCAAACCCGACGCGTTCACGTAAACTGTACGGGCCATGCCGAGCGCGTGCGCCTTCTGCGTCATCAGCTTGGCGAAGTTCTCCTCGTCGCCGCCGAGATTTTCAGCGACTGTGACTGCCGCATCATTGGCCGACTTGGTCACGATGCCCTTGATCGCATCCTCGACCGTGATCGTCTGTCCCGGTTTGAGCCCAAGCTTGGTCGGCGCCTGCTCGGAGGCATGTTCGGAGACTTTGAGCGCGCTATCGAGCTTCAACCTGCAGGCTTAGAGACGCTCGAACAAAAGGTAGAGCGTCATGACTTTGGTCAGCGAAGCAGGATGCCGCGAAGCGTCGGGACTGGCTGCCTGCAGCACCGAGCCGCTATTGCCGTCAACGACGATCGACGCAAAAGGCGGCGAATAATCTTCGAGGCTGGCGTGGCGATGACCGTGCCCGTGGCCGGCGTGGGCGTGATGCACGCGGGAATGATGCCGTCGCGCGTCGGCGACATCGCCCGTGATTGTAAGAGCCGCGGCTACCGCCGCGCTCGCCAACAGGCAGTAACGAAGCCCGGAGCGGGCTTCGAATTCCACCGATGCCATTGGTAGCCCCGTCCCTAAACGCGCCTCACCCCGTAAGGCGGCCCTCACTCGGTCTCTGCTGCTCTGGGACGGTGTGCGGCCGCAAACCTCCGGACACCACCCCAACTCGGTCGTTACCCCAACAACACGGTCAAGCAGGTTAGGAAGACGCAGTTGCGAAACGGTTAAGTGCAGTCGTTCCGCCGCCCCCACATTCCCGGGATCGCCGTTTTTTGTGCGGCGCACCATATATATGATTGCCACCGCAAACGGCCTTTTCATGGCAAACCGGTTAATGCCCTACGCGTTGAATTTCACGCCTGCACGGGTGATCGGCGGCGCCGGCGCGACCCGGCGTGCGCCAAACGTCAGCCATGGCGTGCAGGCGACGGAATTGCCGATGCGTCCCGCTGCCGAAATTAGCCCCGTTCGCGAGTCACGTAAGGCGCACATGATGAGTATTGCGCCTCGCAGCCGCATTTTGCAGCGGTCGCGCCGCCGGCCGCTCATCTTGTGCTCGACGCCGGGCGAACTATCTGACCCTCTCGCCAGCACTTTAAAATTGTGCGCGCTGAGTGTTCGATTGCCGCCGATGGGCGTTTCCGTTTTGGAAGTTGCTCTATCGCTTCGGCGAGTGATCCGCGCTAATTTTACTCGCTGGGTGGGGATTCTCGCGGACAAGCGGCCGGCAACGCCGGCGGCCGCGGATGATCCAGCAGTCCGGAAGTCGAACGAACCAATGCCGTTGATTGACGTTACTATCCATGTGCCAGCCCGGCTGGCGGACGACGATCGCAAGCGTAAAGGCGGCGGCTCGCCCGGGACCGCGGTCATCACCAAGACAAGGCCGCAAACCAAGCGGCCGAACCTCTATCGCGTGCTGCTGCTGAACGACGACTACACGCCGATGGAGTTCGTGGTCCACGTCCTCGAGCGTTTCTTCAACAAGGACCACGAAACGGCGCACCGGATCATGATGCATGTGCATCAGCACGGCATCGGTGAGTGCGGTGTCTATACGTATGAGGTTGCCGAAACCAAAGTGACGCAGGTTATGGACTTTGCCCGCAAACACCAGCATCCTTTGCAGTGCATCATGGAGAAGAAGTGATTCTGGCAGGTGCTGCTTCTGGGAGATAGCGTCCAATACAACGATGAGAAATGGAAATGCCTACCTTTTCGCGCAGTCTTGAACAGTCGCTCCATCGCGCCCTGGCGCTAGCCAACGAGCGCCATCACGAATACGCGACGCTCGAGCACCTCCTGCTGGCGCTGATTGAAGATCAGGACGCCGCGGCAGTGATGCGCGCATGCAACGTCGATCTGGAAAAGCTGCGCCGCAGCCTCATCGCTTATCTGGAATCTGAGCTGGACAATCTGGTGACCGACGGCGCGGACGATTCAAAACCGACCGCGGGCTTTCAACGCGTGATCCAGCGCGCCGTGATCCATGTTCAATCCTCCGGCCGCGAGGAAGTGACCGGCGCCAACGTGCTGGTTGCGATTTTCGCCGAACGCGAGAGCCATGCCGCATATTTCCTGCAAGAGCAGGACATGACCCGCTACGATGCGGTCAACTATATCAGCCATGGCATCGCCAAGCGGCCCGGCATGTCCGAGGCGCGGCCGGTGCGCGGGTCGGACGAGGAAGCCGACAGCAAATCCGGCGACGAGCCGAAGAAGAAAGGCGACGCGCTCGACGCCTATTGCGTCAACCTCAACAAGAAAGCGCGCGAAGGCAAAATCGATCCGCTGATCGGCCGCGAGTCCGAAATCAATCGCACCATTCAGGTGCTGTGCCGGCGGCAGAAGAACAATCCGCTGTTCGTGGGTGAGGCCGGCGTCGGCAAAACCGCGATCGCGGAGGGATTGGCGCGCCGCATCGTGCACGGCGAAGTCCCCGACGTGCTGCGCAACGCTACCGTGTTCGCACTGGACATGGGGACGCTGCTCGCAGGAACGCGTTATCGCGGCGATTTCGAAGAGCGGCTAAAGCAGGTGATCAAGGAGCTCGAAGCCTATCCGGGCGCGATCCTTTTCATCGACGAGATCCATACCGTGATCGGCGCCGGCGC
>JBQCCX010000243.1:0-6683 GCA_051961815.1 Xanthobacteraceae bacterium | reverse complement strand
ATACTTTCATCGCTCCCGATCCGCCGCTCAGGCGCGCAATGCGGTGAGCATATCCTTGATGTATTCGTCGGCGCTGGAAATCACCAGCATCATCGCATGCGGCCGCAGCTGCGCCAGCAGCTTGGAGAGTTCCACATCGCTCGAGGACGCGGTGCCCAGAATGAGCGCGGTGGTCATTACATGACGGACGGCGCAGGCTTCGCCGATGATGGCCGCGGCTCCGGCATTCTCGCCGGCGCTCGCCACCATCACCACCAGATCGGCGGCAGCAATCTCCTCGACCAGGTTCTTGGTGCGTCCGGCGAGATCGTTGAGCCAGCCGCCGAGCGAAAACCGCTCCGGCGCGGTGCCGGAAGCCGCGCCGGCAAAAGCCGAAGCGGTGAGAAAGGTGGCGCCCTGCCACGAATCATGCGCCAGTTCCTTGACCACGCCTTCGCTCGCAACATCCAGTGCGATGACTTTGACGGCGCGCGGACTCGAATTCGGCGCTTCGATGCGAAACTTCGCCTCCGCCGCCGAACTCATGCGGGCCGACTCGCTGACCATTCCATAATCCCCTGTCCGAAAGGCCGCGCCAGTATAGCGAGGCGCCTGCGCCAATTCATTACTGCGGCGCTCTTGTATAACGACCTTGTATAACGGCCGGCTTTCAATTTTATAAGCGGTCGTTTTGTGGAGTCCTGGCCGAGGCAGCGATGTCGAGCACGGCGAAACGGCTTGATCTGTGCGCCACCAGCGAGGTCGCGCCAGGCGCCCCGCTGAGGGTCGAGATCGACGACCTGGCACTGGCCGTGTTTAACCTCGACGGTGAGTTCTTCGTCACCGATGACTTGTGCACCCACGGACCCGGCTCGCTGTCGGAGGGCTATATCGATGGCGACGTGGTCGAATGCAATTTTCACACCGGTCAATTCAATATCCGCACCGGCGAGGTGGTGGCGCCGCCATGCATGGTGCCCGTGAAGACCTATCCGGTCACGGTCATCGCGGGCCGGGTCACCATTGAGGCATAGGCCGCGTTGGGAAGCGGCCCATCGCCGGCGGACCCCCTCTTTCAGTCAACGATTTTTGGAGTTGACGAGCGCGCACTGGCCCGGCTTCTTTCTCCCGGCCCGCCCGCCAGATCGCAGGGCAAGCCGGAGGATCGCCCGATGACCAGACAGAAGCCGCCGTTTCGCGCCGACATTGTCGGCAGCCTGTTGCGAAGCGGGCCGTTGAAGGAAGCGAGGGCGAAACGCGAGAAAGGCGCGATCACCGCCGCGCAACTCACCGAGCTCGAAGACCGCGAGATCGAAAAGATCATCAGAAAGCAGGAGGACGTCGGGCTGCAAGTTGCGACCGACGGCGAATTCCGCCGCTCATGGTGGCATTTCGACTTTTACGGAATGCTCGACGGCGTCGAGATCTACGAGCTCGATCACGGCATCCAATTCCAGGGCGTACAGACCAAGCCGCGCAGCATTCGCATTCACAGCAAGCTTGGATTTTCGTATCACCCGATGCTCGACCATTTCAAGTTTCTCAAGGCTCACACGCGGGTGACGCCGAAAATGTGCATCCCCAGTCCGGCAACAATGCACTTTCGGCTCGAGCCGAAAGCGGTGACGGCCAAGGAATACAAGGATCGCGACGCCATATTCGAGGATCTGGCCAAGACCTATCGCCAGGCGATTCGGGGCTTCTACGATGCCGGCTGCCGTTATTTGCAATTCGACGACACCGCCTGGGCCTATCTGTGCTCGCAGGTCGAGCTGAAGAAGGCGCGCGAGCGCGGACTCAATGCCGACCGCTTGCAGCAAGACTACGCCAAGGTCATCAACATGGCCGTCGAGGGCAAGCCAGCCGACATGGTGATCACCACCCATGTTTGCCGTGGCAATTTCCGCTCGACCTGGATTTCCGAAGGCGGCTATGAGCCGGTTGCCGAGACCTTGCTGGCCAAATTGAATTACGACGGCTACTTCCTCGAATACGACACGGCGCGCGCCGGTGGATTTGAGCCGCTTCGTTTTCTGCCGAAGGGCGAAAAGATCGTCGTGCTCGGCCTGGTCACCACCAAGAGCGGGTCGCTTGAGAAAAAAGACGACGTCAAGCGGCGCATCGAGGAAGCCACCAAGTTCGCGCCGCTCGATCAGCTTTGTCTCTCTCCGCAATGCGGCTTCGCCTCGACCGAGGAAGGCAATGTGCTGGCCGAGGACGAACAATGGGCCAAGTTGCGGATGATCGTGGAACTGGCGAAGGAAGTTTGGGGGTGAGCTGTCCCGGCCGCTCGTCCCCGCGTAAGCGGGGACCCAGTACACTTTCACCTGGATTCCCGCTTACGCGGGAATGAGCGGATTCTTGCGACTGAGTCTCTTATGCAGATGCACCATGAACGCCATGGCAAACAGCGGCGTTGCCAGATTGACAATCGGAATTGAGACGAAGGCGGCAATGAACAGGCCGCCGACATAGACCAGGGTGGCATTGCGCCGGCGCAGCGCCTTGGCCTCGGCGGGCGGCCGCAAGCGCATGGCGGCGAGCTCGAAATATTCACGCCCGAGTACATAGGCGGTGGCGAGAAAAAACACGACCGCGCCGAAGCCGGCGAACAGCAACAGCGGCGCCGCGCATAGGTAAACCACTAAGGCAAATAGCGCCGCCTTGACGCCTTCCCACAGCGCCAGCCATAGCGGCAGCGCTTTGCCGGGCGGATCGGCCGGATAATGCTCGCGTTCGACCTCGTCGGCGATCTGGTCGGCAAAGAAGCTGCCGACCATGGCGGTGACCGCAGGCATCAGCATGACGCTGCCAACGACGATGCCGAGCCCGGCGGCGATCGACAACAGCCAAGCCACGACGCTTACCGGCCAGTGCGCCGCGGTGCCGAACGTCGCTTCCGCCGAAGCGCCGCCGCTGCCGACGAGATGGACGATCAGCCGTTCAAGCGCGATCCCGACCACCACGATCAAGGCTAGCGCCAGGGCAATGCTCTTCCACAGCACCGCGCGCAGCGGAGGTGCGAACATTTGGCTTATTGCTTTAACGGCGGCGTCGAGCATGTCCGTGCGTCAATGTTCTGTGCGTCAATGTGGCCCGCTGGCGTCAAGATCCAAGCCCAAACATTTGCCCCGCCGCCGCCGTTGAGGCAATCTGCACCGGACCAAATTTGCACGGGAACTCGGGGCGAACCGATCAAGTTTGCGGCCAGGTGAGGTAGCGGATATCAAATCCGCTCCACTAATGTAGTGGATAGTATGCCGTCTCTCAGTCGCCGTTCGCTGCTCGCGGCCTCCGCCGCCCTCGCCGCGCGTCCGGCATTTGCCGCCATCACGCCGTCCGGCGGGCCGCTCGATGTGATCATCATCGGCGCCGGCGCTGCCGGGATTGCCGCGGCGCGCCGCCTCGCCGCGGCCGGACGGCGCTATCTCGTGATCGAAGCGACCGATCACGTCGGCGGTCGCTGCATCACCGACACGACCAGCTTTGGCGTACCGTTCGATCGCGGCGCACACTGGATTTATCTGCCCGATTCGAATCCGCTGATCAAAGTGGCGCCGCGCCGGGGCGACATCTATCCAGCCTCGCTCAGCCAGAAGATACGGATCGGTCGGCGCTACGCGCGTGCTGGCGAGCTTGAGGATTATCTCGCGGCGCAGTTCCGCGCCGCGCGCGCGATCGGCGACGCCGGGCGCAAGGCCGACAGCGCCGCCGCGCAGGCGATGCCTGCCGATCTTGGCGATTGGCGCCCGACCATCGAATTCGTGCTCGGGCCTTACAATAGCGGCAAGGATCTCGCGCAAGTCTCGTCGTCCGATTTCGCCAAAGCCGCCGAACGCCGCAGTGCCGCGTTCCACAAGCCCGGCTTCGGCGCGTTGTTGGCCGCCCTGGCGCAGGGGCTGGCGATCCAGCTCTCGACACCGGCGCTTTCGATCGAAACCAGGCGCGGGGTTGCGGTGGAAACATCCGGCGGCACCATCGCGGCGACCGCAGCGATCGTGACTGTGCCGACCAACGTGATCGCTTCGGGCGCGTTCAAGCTCAGTCCCGACCGCCGCGACCTGTTCGCGCGGCTTCCGCTCGGCAGCTACGATCGCATCGTGCTCGAGCTTCTCGGCAATCCGCTGGGGCTCGAAGGCGACGATCTGGTTTTCGAGAAATCGAGCAACAACCATACCGCGGCCATTCTCGCCAATGCCGGCGGAACGCCGCTTTGCTTTATCGATGTCGCCGGCGCATTCGGCCGCGAGCTTTCCGCGCAGGGCGAAGCCGCGATGTTCGATTTCGCCGTCGAATGGCTTGGTGGACTGTACGGCAGCGAAATCAAGCGCGCGATCGGCCGCAAGCAAGCGACCCGATGGAACGCCGCGCCCTATGCGCTCGGTGCCTGGTCGGCAGCGCTCCCCGGCGCGCAGTCGGTGCGGCGCGCATTGATGGACCGCATTGCCGACGACATCTGGTACGCCGGCGAGGCGGCCCACGAGAGCTTATGGGGGACGGTGGGCGGCGCCTGGGAATCCGGTGAGCGCGCCGCCGACGCCGTGCTGCGACGGCTCGGCGGGGTCAAAGCGGCGGCGCCCGCCGCAGAAACCGAAGTCAAACCCAGACGCAAAGGCAAACCGGCGCAGATCGAACACCGCGCGCCGCGCGAGGAAGCCGCACCGCGAGACTCCTACGGCACACCGCGAATTATGCGCGAGCGGTAGCAAATCGTCCGCTCATTCCCGCGTAAGCGGGAATCCAGATCGGCTGGATCCCCGCTTTCGCGGGGACGAGCGAATCACAAACAAACCGACAAGGTCATCCCCGCAGCACGCCGCCGGTGCGCTTGCCGACTTCGCCAACGATCTTGGCCGCAAGCGCTTCGATTTCGGCGTCGGTCATGGTTTTCTCGCGCGGCTGCAAGGTCACCGCGATCGCAATCGACTTCTTGTCAGGCGCAATACCCTCACCCTCGTAAACGTCGAACACGGTGACACCGATGATGAGCTTGCGGTCGGCCGATTGCGCCGCGCGCACGATATCGGCGGCCTTCACTTGCCGATCGACGACGAAGGCAAAATCGCGCTGCACCGGCTGAAACGGCGACAAATCGAGCACCGGCTTACTCCGCGTGCCGCGCGCTTTCGGCTCAGGGATGCGCTCCAGAATGACTTCGAAGCCAGCCAGCGGTCCTTCGGCGCCGAGCGCTTCCAGCGCGCGCGGATGCAATTCGCCGAAATGGCCGAGCACATTTTGTGGGCCGATCTGTATCGTTCCGGAACGCCCGGGATGAAACCAGGCCGGACCGCCAGGCACCGTTTGCAGAGCGGAGGCCGGCGCGCCGGCAGCGGCGAGCACCGCCAGCGCATCCGCTTTGGCGTCGAACGCATCGACCTCGCCATCGCGCATGCGCCAATGCCGCCCGATGCCGGAGGGTTTTGCCAGCGCACGGCGCAGACCCGCCGCCGCGGTGAACTGATCCTCGGGTCGATCGCCGCGGAAAATTTGTCCCACTTCGAACAAGGCGGCGTCGGGAAAACCGCGATCGGCATTTTTTTGCGCCGCCATCACGAGCCCGGGAATGAGGCTCGGCCGCATGTCGGAAAGTTCGGCTGCAATCGGGTTGGCCAGCGCCAGGTCGGGCTTGCCGCCGCCGAACAGTTCCGCTTGTGTCTTGCTGATGAACGACCAGGTCACCGTCTCGACCAAGTTGCGCGCCGCCAGCGCACGCTTGGCTTTGCGGGTGCGAAGCTGAATGGGCGTCAGCACCGGTTTGCGCGGCGCATCGCCGCGATCGAACGGCACAGATGGCACGCGATCGACACCGACGATGCGCACCACTTCTTCGACGATATCGGCCTTCTCTTGCACGTCGCCACGCCATGACGGCGCGGTGATTTTCACCCGCGCCCCCTGCCCCGCAACTTTGAAGCCGAGGCCTTCGAGCACGCGGCGCGCGTCCGCGAGCGGCACGGCAAGCCCGGTCAGGCGCTCGGTTTCCGCGGTCGGGAAATCGATGACGCGCTCGGGCACTGCGGCACTGCCGGCGACGGTGACTGCCGACGGCGCGCCGCCGCACAGATCTGCGACCATGCGGGTCGCCAATTCGAGGCCATCCACCATGAAAGCCGGATCGACGCCGCGCTCGAAACGATAGCGCGCGTCGGAATTGATGCCGAGCTTGCGGCCGGTTTGCGCGATATTCATCGGCACCCACAGCGCCGATTCGATCAGCACGTCGGTCGTAGTTTCCGAACAGCCGGTTTTTTCGCCGCCCATGATGCCGGCAAGCGATTCGACGCCGTCATCGTCGGCGATGACGCACATGGTGTCGTCGAGCGTGTAGGTCTTGCCGTCGAGCGCCAAGAGACTTTCACCGGTTTGCGCGCGGCGCACGGTGAGATTGCCGCGCACCTTCGCTGCATCGAACACATGCAGCGGCCGGCCGCGGTCGTAAGTGACGAAGTTGGTGATATCGACCAGCGCGTTGATCGGGCGGAGCCCAATTGCGAGCAGCCGGCGCTGGAGCCAGTCCGGCGACGGGCCGTTCTTGACGCCGCGCACGAGGCGGAGCGCGAAAGCCGGGCACAGGGACGGGCTCGCGTCGAAATCGAGGGCGACCTTGACCGGGCAGGGAAATTGACCGGCGACCGGCTTGACCGGCGCGGCCTTAAGCTTGCCGATGCCGGCGGCGGCGAGGTCGCGGGCAATGCCGTGGACGC
>JBQCCX010000242.1:0-3062 GCA_051961815.1 Xanthobacteraceae bacterium | reverse complement strand
TCGACGACGTCTTCTTTCTTGCCGTCAGCGCCAGGCGTTGCGCCGCCGCCATCGCCGGCCTGCTGCTCTGCGGCCTGCTTGTACATCGCCTCGCCGAGCTTCATCGACGCCTGCGCCAAAGTATTGGTCTTGGCGGTGATGGCCTCGGCGTCGGTGCCTTTGAGCGCCTCTTTGAGGTCAGCCAAGGCGTTTTCGATCGCGCGACGCTCAGTCTCGCCGACCTTCGCGCCGTGTTCGGCGAGCGCCTTCTCGGTCGAATGCACCAGTGCCTCGGCGTGGTTCTTGGCCTCGACCTGCGCCTTGCGCTTCTTGTCCTCTTCGGCATGCGCCTCGGCATCCTTGACCATCTTCTGGATGTCGGTCTCGGACAGGCCGCCGGAGGCCTGGATGCGGATCTGCTGCTCCTTGCCGGTGCCCTTATCCTTGGCGGAGACATTGACGATGCCGTTGGCGTCGATGTCGAACGTGACCTCGATCTGCGGCACGCCGCGTGGCGCCGGCGGAATGCCGATCAGGTCGAACTGGCCGAGCAATTTATTGTCGGCCGCCATTTCGCGCTCGCCCTGGAACACGCGGATCGTCACCGCGGTCTGACCGTCCTCGGCGGTCGAGAACACCTGGCTCTTCTTGGTCGGGATCGTGGTGTTGCGATCGATCAAGCGCGTGAACACGCCACCCAGCGTCTCGATGCCGAGCGATAGCGGGGTCACGTCGAGTAACAGCACGTCCTTGACGTCGCCCTGCAACACGCCGGCCTGGATCGCGGCGCCGACCGCGACCACTTCGTCGGGGTTGACGCCTTTGTGCGGCTCCTTGCCGAACAACTGCTTGACGACTTCCTGGACTTTCGGCATGCGCGTCATGCCGCCGACCAGGACGACCTCGTTGATCTCGGCCGCGGACACGCCGGCATCCTTGAGCGCTTGCCGGCACGGATCGATCGTCTTCTGAATGAGATCGTCGACCAGCGCCTCGAATTTGGCGCGCGTCAGCTTCATCGTAAGATGCTTCGGCCCCGCCGCATCGGCGGTGATGAACGGCAGATTGATTTCGGTCTGCGTCGTCGACGACAGCTCGATCTTGGCCTTCTCGGCGGATTCCTTGAGCCGCTGCAGCGCCAGCTTGTCACGGCGCAGATCGATGCCCTGCTCCTTCTGGAATTCGTCGGCGAGGTAATTGACGAGTCGCATGTCGAAGTCTTCACCGCCGAGGAAGGTATCCCCGTTGGTCGACTTCACCTCGAACACGCCGTCGCCGATTTCTAAAATCGAAATATCGAAAGTGCCGCCGCCGAGGTCATAAACCGCGATCGTACCGGTCTTGTTCTTGTCGAGACCATAGGCGAGCGCGGCCGCCGTCGGCTCATTGATGATGCGCAGAACTTCCAGCCCGGCGATCTTGCCGGCGTCTTTGGTCGCTTGGCGTTGCGCGTCGTTGAAATAAGCGGGAACGGTGATGACCGCCTGCTCGACCTTGGTGCCGAGATAGGCTTCCGCCGTTTCCTTCATTTTTTGCAGCACGAATGCGGAAATCTGTGACGGCGAATAGGTCTTGCCCTCAGCCTCCACCCAAGCGTCGCCATTGGAGGCGCGCACAATCTTGTATGGAACGAGCTTCTTGTCTTTTTCCACCATCGGGTCGTCGTAGCGACGGCCGATCAGGCGCTTCACTGCGAATATGGTGCGCTCGGGATTGGTGACGGCCTGGCGTTTCGCCGGCTGGCCGACCAGTCGCTCGCCCTCGTCCGTGAAAGCGACGATCGACGGCGTCGTGCGCATGCCCTCGGCGTTCTCGATGACTTTCGGCGCTTTGCCTTCCATTACGGCGACGCAGGAATTGGTCGTCCCGAGATCGATACCGATGACCTTAGCCATGGTCCTACATCCTCTTCTTTGCGGCAGGTCGAGCCGGCCCGTGAGGCGCCCTTAAGTCCGACCCCCTTATCCACGCATCGCCCCGGCCGTCTGAAATGGCTGCGCGAGGCGATTTCCCTTGGCTCATATAGGGCGGCATGATGGCCCTGCAAGGCAGCAGGATCGGCGCCACCGCGTGCCGCGCCGGCTCCCGTCCTTCGATCACGGGCATAGCGCCGTGGCCAAGCACGCAGACGCATAGATCGGCAGGGCGGCAGCAAAAATGGCTGAACCGGACATCGCAACAGAACCGGAACGGAAGCCCGATGGCGACGAGGGTGGCGACACGCGGTAAAAATCCCCTAAAGGCACGGCGAGCAAGCCCCACAAGAGAGTCCATGATTGTGCAAACTGAAATGCGAACCGGTCTGCAAATTGGTGCCGGCGGGCTGCGGTTTTATCCGGGCTATTTCAGCCGCGACGCGCAGCTTGCCGTGGTTGACGCCATCCGCGGCGTACTGGCGGGGGCGCCGCTGTTCACCCCGCGCATGCCAAAATCTGGGCGGCCACTGTCGGTCGGCATGTCAAATTGCGGTGCGCTCGGCTGGATTTCGGACGAGCGTGGCTATCGCTATCAGCGCCACCATCCAGACACCGGGGCGCCCTGGCCGGTAATCCCCGACTGCCTGGTGCGGCTCTGGGACGAGGTTGCGCGCTATCCGAACGCCCCGGAAGCTTGCTTGATCAACTACTACGGTCCAAACGCGAAGATGGGGTTGCATCAGGATCGCGACGAGGCGGATTTTTCCGCCCCGGTCGTCTCGCTCTCGCTTGGGGACTCGTGTCTATTCCGTGTCGGTGGCGGAAAACGCCGCGATCCGACCCGCTCGTTTCGCCTCAATTCCGGCGACGTGCTCGTTCTTGGTGGTGACGCGCGGCTCGCCTTCCATGGCGTAGATCGCATCTACCCGGCGACATCCAGCTTGCTCGCCGAGGGCGGTCGGATCAATGTCACCATGCGGCGCGTAACGCGGCCGCAGCCGCTGGCGTGAACGCGCCGGATCATCGCTCGACGACCAGATCAAAATGGATTTTGCCCTCACCTCTCCTTCTCGGCTTTACCGGCGCGCCGCGGCATGGCCCGCTGCAAGCTTGTCGGCGCTTGCTGCGCTGCTCGGCGTTCTCCTGCTGGTGACGATTGGAGGGGCC
>JBQCCX010000241.1:0-5194 GCA_051961815.1 Xanthobacteraceae bacterium | reverse complement strand
TACATCCTGGCATCGACCGAAGCCGTGCAGGTGCCGCCGGATTTCGCGGCCGAGATGGTGCCGTTCGATCCGCTGGTCGGCGAATTCCGCGTGCATTATGCCGGCTTCTTCGATCCCGGGTTCGGTTACGCCGGGGCCGGCGGCTTGGGCTCGCGCGCGGTGCTGGAAGTTCGCTCGCGCGAAGTTCCGTTCATCCTGGAACATGGCCAGATCGTTGGCCGGCTGGTCTACGAGAAAATGCTGGCGCGCCCCGATCAGCTTTATGGCAGCGGCATCGGTTCCAACTATCAAGCCCAGGGATTGAAGTTGTCGAAACATTTCCGCTGATGCGGCGGCCTGCGACTGTTGACGAACCGGCCGGAGGCAGGAAATCCTTGTGATATTCCTTGCGGAAAGGGTCCTCGTGCGAGGCAGCGCGACGTCAAATCGCCGACAGCCGAACAGGCGCACCGAGCGCGCGATTGTCGTTGCGCTCGCCATCTTGACCGCGGTGACGTTGGGACGCGTTGCCCCGGGTCTTGGGCAGACCGGCTACGATCGCCCGGGCGGCGATTACACCAGCGGGCCCGTTGCCAATGGCGATCCGATGGTCTGTGCCGCGCGCTGCGAGCGCGACAAACGCTGCCGGGCCTGGAGCTTCTCATACCCCTCCACGTCCGGCGCGCCGGCGATGTGCTGGCTCAAGCACGAGGTGGTGCCGGCGAAAGAATCGGGCTGCTGCGTATCCGGCGTCCGCGGCGCCGGTGTGATCGAACCAAAGGCCGGCGCGCTCGAATTTTCCATCGATCGGTTCGGCGGCGATTACCGCTGGTTTGAAACGCCACCCGATGGCAAGGGCAAGGCTTGCGCCGAGGCCTGCCAAAACGAGCCGCGCTGCCGAGCCTGGACCTATCGGCGTCCCGGCTACGGCGCGTCCTCGGCGCGGTGTTTTCTCAAAGACTCGATCAAGCCGCCGCGGCACCGGCCGTGCTGCATCTCCGGCGTGGTGCGGTAGAGCTATCCGGTGCCGCCGACGGTGATGCGGTCGATGCGCAGCGTCGGCTGGCCGACGCCAACCGGCACGCCTTGACCGTTCTTGCCGCAGGTGCCGATGCCCATGTCCAGAGCTAGATCGTTGCCGATCATCGAGACGCGATGCAGGTCAGTCGGCCCATTGCCGATCAGCATGGCGCCTTTGATCGGCGCGCCGATCTTGCCGTTCTCGATGCGATAGGCCTCGGTGCACTGGAACACGTATTTGCCGGAGGTGATGTCGACCTGGCCGCCGCCAAAATAGGTGGCGTAAACGCCGTTCTTCACCGAGCTGATGATCTCGCCGGGCTCGCAGCTTCCGGCCAGCATATAGGTGTTGGTCATGCGCGGCATCGGCACATGGGCGAAGCTCTCGCGGCGGCCGTTGCCGGTCGGTTTCATGCCCATCAGCCGTGCATTCTGCCGGTCCTGCATATAACCGACGAGGATACCGTCCTCGATCAGCAAGGTGCGGTTGGTGGGCGTGCCCTCGTCGTCGATCGAGAGCGAGCCCCGGCGCAGTGACATGGTCCCGTCGTCGACTACGGTGACGCCCTTGGCGGCGACGCGTTGTCCCATCAATCCGGCGAAGGCCGAGGTCTTTTTACGGTTGAAATCGCCTTCCAAGCCATGGCCGACGGCTTCGTGCAGCATCACGCCGGGCCAGCCGGGGCCGAGCACCACATCCATTTCGCCGGCCGGCGCGGGCACCGCTTCGAGATTGACCAGCGCTTGGCGCACCGCATTGTCCACGGCACCTTGCCAGGTGGCTTCCGCGATGAAGCGGTCATAGCCTTCGCGCCCGCCATAGCCGTCGCTGCCGGTCTCTTGCCGAGCGCCGTCGCCGACCACGACGGAGATGTTGACGCGAACCATCGGCCTGATATCGCGATAGGCTTCACCGTCCGCGCGCAGGATCTCGATCGCCTGCCAGGACGCGGCGATGCTCGCCGTCACTTGGCGCACGCGCGGGTCCTTGGCGCGCGCATAGGCGTCGATCGTCTGCAACAGTTGCGCCTTGGCTTGGAATGAAGGGTTCTGCAGCGGGCTGTCTTCGCCATACAGCTTGACATTGCTGCGCGGCGGCGCCGCCGCGTAATCCCCGGAATAGCCGCCTTTGACGGCGTGAACCGCGTCGGCCGCGCGCTCGATTGCGCTCTCGGAAACATCGGACGCGTGCGCATAGCCGACGGCTTCGTCTTTCACCGCGCGCAAGCCGAAGCCTTGGGATGTGTCGTAGGTTGCCTGTTTGAGCCGGCCGTTATCAAAGGCCAGCGCTTCGGCCTGCCGGTATTCGAGGAACAATTCGCCATCATCGGCGCCGTCAAGTCCGCGCGAAATGATCTTGGCGAGCCGCTGCCGGTCAAGCCCGGCCCGCTCGACGAGCGAAATCGGAGTGTCGGTCATGTCAGTGCCCTGCGCGTGCGTTGGATCCCTAGTGAGCCCTAGATAGGCGCTTTGGCGCGCGCCGGGGAGGCCCTCGGTCGCGAACGCTAGTCACGTTTGGCGATCCCGGCCTTGGCGATCACCGCGGACCATTTATCGATGTCGGCCTTCATGCGTGCGGTCATATCCTCTGGCGTGCTCCAGCGCATGGCCATGCCCATTTCCGCCGATCGGGTCTGAATGTCGGCAGACGGCATCACCTCTTTCGCCGCGCGGTTGAGCGCGGCGACGATCGGCGCCGGAGTGGCCCTGGGAGCCGACAGGCCGTTCCAGCTTGTCACTTCATAGTCCTTCAGCCCGCTTTCGATAACGGTCGGCACTTGCGGCAAATAGGCGGTTCGGCTCAACCCCGCCGAGGCGAGCGCCGCGAGCTTGTTGTCGGCGAGCAGGCCGTGCACCGCGGCGTAGAACTCAAACGCCACGTCGATGTCGCCGCGCAACAGGGCACCCGCCATGTCCGGCGACGTGCGGAACGGCACGATGGCGGCTTTGATCTCGGCGGTGTTGGTGAACAGTTCGGCCGCGAGATTCTGCGTGCTGCCGGGATTGATGGTGCCGATATTCAGCTTGCCCGGATTGGCGCGCGCGGTCGCGATCACCTCCGCAACCGAATGCAGCGGCGAACCGACGCGCGTCACAATGAGCAGGTCGAAAAAGGCGGCGGTGGACACCGAGGCGAAATCGGTAAGCACATTGTAAGGCAGCGATTTGAACAGCGCGGTCGCGATCGCATTATTGTTGCCAGTCATCAACAGCGTGTAGCCGTCGCCGGGCGCCGCCGCCGCGGCCTGCGCGGCGACGATGCCGCCGGCGCCGGGCCGGTTCTCGATGACGAATTGCTGTCCCAGCCGAGCGGACAGCTTGTCGCCCAGAAGCCGCATCGCGACATCGGCAACGCCGCCGGCCGCGTAAGGAACGATCAAGCTGACCGGCCTGCTTGGATAGTCGTTCTGCGCTTCCGCCAGGCGCGGCGCCGCGGCACATATGATCGCGGCAATCGCCGCGACGAACCTAGTGACTGGCATGGGCTTTGCCCCGGTGCACGACGTTGTCTCTGCTCGCCGCTGTGGTGATGCGCGAAGCTTTGGGATTGGCGTGCCGGCTCACGCGCGAGCAAACTACGGCAGCTGATCGTAGCCCTCGCCGAAACCTTTCAGACTCATCGGAAAGCCGATGCCCTCCTCCGGCGTCTGGAAAATAATAAAGGTCGAGGTCTGACCGGTGCGCAATTGCTTGATCAGATTGTCGTCCATGACCACTTCGGCGACACAGCCGCTTGGCAGGCAGCGCACGAAGCCGGCGCGGCCGACGTCCTGGTTGTCGATCTTAAGGCCGAGCCCCGACGGCAATAACACGCCGAGCGGCGCAACCACCCGCATCAGCCGGCTCTTCTGATCCGAGGTCTTCAGGACGATCACGGTCAGCCCGATGTTCGGGCGGTCCTCGGCGGTGACGCTTTGCATCAGCGCGCATTGTTCGCTTTGCGCGCCCGGCGGCGTGTCGCAGCGAATTTGCCAGTCGCCATGCACAGATTTGACCGCGCCTTGCGCGCTGGCCCGATCCGCCGGTCCGAGGATCAGCGTCAGCATCAATCCGACGAGACCCGCAGCAGTTACGAGCCTGGCCAATGCCCGGACCCGGCCCCCGCTGTCACAGTGCGTCATTCTGGGTTCCCTCGATCCGCCGCAAAGCCGCCCCCGGGCGGGCTTATCGGCGCTGCTCGCGCGACCCGATCCGGCTGCCGCGCTCTGCCTATAGCATGATCCGGAAAAGCGGGTACCGGTTTTCCGAAAAGATCATGCTCAAACAAGAAGCTAAAGCGAAATGGCGATTGAAGTTAAATTCGTTTCGCTTTAGCGCGTGAGCCCGCCCTGTCAAGGAATCAAAGTCAAGCCATTGTGGCCGCCCGAAGGTCGGGTGCGGGCCCCATGGCGGCTGCCCGAACGTGACGATGGGCTGCGATCGGACCGTTCGCCGCCGCATGCACATGCGATTATGAGTGCATTGCGGCAGTCCCCGATTTGTGGTTTGGAGGAACCGGAATTCCCTTATCGCGGCGAGGCCTGCCAGGGACATCGCGCCGCGGGACAAGGACCGCCAGACCGGTGGCGTCATACCGTGGCGACTTGCCGTGGCGGCACGCGCAAACTTCAGGTTTTGCGCGCCGGGTGCGGTGATTGCGGCGACGGTTGTGACAAGATCAGCAACAGGGGAGCAGGACCGGGCATGAAGGCGTTGTCACGTTTGGCCGCGGTGGCGGCAAGCGCGGGTGGTGTGCTGGCGAGCGCCGGCGCAGCGTGGGCCGGGCTCGGCCAGCCGACGCCCTGGCAAATGGATCTGCAGGACTCCGCGTCTCCCGTGATGGCGGACGTCGCCGGCTTTCATTTTTTCCTGCTCTGGGTCATCGCCCTGATTTCCGCTTTCGTGCTGGGGCTACTCCTGATCTGCATCGTGCGGTTTAACGCGCGCGCCAACCCGACGCCGTCGCGCACCACCCACAACACCCCGATCGAGATCCTGTGGACCATCATCCCCGTCGTCATCCTGGCGGTGATCGCGGTGCCGTCGTTCCGGTTGTTGTTCGTTCAGCTCGAAGTGCCCAAACCCGATCTGACGGTGAAGGTCACCGGCAAGCAATGGTTCTGGAGCTACAACTATCCCGACAGCAAGTTCGAATTCGATTCGCTGATGGTCCAAGAGAAAGACCTCAAGCCCGGTCAGTTGCGGCTTTTGGCCG
>JBQCCX010000240.1:0-2210 GCA_051961815.1 Xanthobacteraceae bacterium | reverse complement strand
TGTCGAGCGCGCGGGTCCAACCGCCCTGATGACGATCGCGCGCCTCCTCGTCGAAGAATTGCTCGTGGGTGAGCGTGAGCAGCGAGCCGTTGCCATCCGGCTTGACCTCGACCGTTACCAGCGATTCACGCTCGGGCGTCGATTTCCACGCCCAGGTGAAGACGAGTTTCTGATTCGGTACGAATTCGCGGTAGACGCCGCTGACGTCGTGCTCTTCGCCGTTCGGGCTTTGCATCAGCCAGCGATAGCGGCCGCCGACGCGCGGATCGCATTCGACCTTGAGCACTTTGACTTCGCCCGGACCCATCCAGCCTTTCACTTTTTCCGGATCGGTCCACGCCGCGAAGACTTTCGCCGGCGGCGCCTTGAGCCGGCGCTTGAGCGTGAGGCTCGGTTTCGTGATGGTTTGGGTTGCTGGTTGGGTTGCCATGATTCTTCCTCCAAAAATGCGGCCAGGCTGGAAAGCCGGTCGGACCAGAATTTTTCGTATCGATTGAGCCACTCAAAAGCATCGCGCATCGGCTTTGCATCGAGCTGGCAGGCGACGGTGCGTCCGGCTTTGTTGCGCTTGACCAAGCCGGCATCGGACAGCACGTCGAGATGCTTCATGACCGCAGGCAGCGATATCGTAAACGGGGCGGCGAGCTCGCTCACCGACAATCCGGGTTGTTGCGCCAGCCGCATCACCAGCGCACGGCGCGTAGCGTCCGACAGCGCGGCAAAGGTGCGGTCAAGCGGTGCGGCGGAAAACTTTACCATGTGGTTAAGTATAGGACGAGGCGCCGACGAGTCAAGCGGCCTGTTCGCTCCCGGATTTTGCCGGCACTTAATCCCGGCTAGGGCTTCCGGATCGTCGCCCCGATTAGTCGCACGCCGTCGTCACTTGCCCATTCGGCGGGGCCGGCCATGGTGCAGATCTCGCAGCCGGATGGATCGACGATCACGGTGGTTGGCATGCCGAACGCCTTGCCGGCGGTTTTGAGCTCCTCGAACACCCGCGCGCTCGGGTCGGAATAGTAAGCGAGGTGCGTAATGTTCACATCTTTGAGAAAGGCGAGCGGCTTTTGCGGGTCGCGGGTGTCGATATTGATCGCGACGACATCGAAATCGGCGCCCCCGAGCAGCGCTTGCAGCGCGTCGAGCGCCGGCATTTCGCGGCGGCACGGCACGCACCAGGTGGCCCACAGATTGAGAAGAACGGTGCGGCCGCGCCAGTCGGCGAGCTTCAACTCACGCCCGCTGGCGTCCTTGAATGCAAGATCGGGGACGCCGAACGCCGTCTGCGCCACTGCTAGCGCCGCCACCTCGCCACGTACCAGCGGGGCGATCCGCTTGGCGGTATTAACCGCGCTTTGACAGGCCGCATCAGCCCGATTGCTCGGCCGATGGGCAATCCCGTATATCCCCGCCAGGACAATGAGGATCACGAGCGCCGCGCCAGCCGAAAGAAGGCGCCAGCGCCCGATTTTTCGCAGGAATGCGGGCGGGTCGGCCACGGCCGTGGTATTAGGCTTCGGCTCACCAGGCTTTGGCTTTTCAGGGTCGGGCGCGGACGTCATGAGAACTTCGTTATGAGCAACACAATGTGGGGCGGGCGTTTCGGCTCAGGCCCCGATCCGATCATGGAGGACATCAACGCTTCCATCGATTTCGATCGCCAGCTTTATCGGCAAGACATCGCCGCCAGCAAGGCGCATGCGGCGATGCTTGCCAAAAAAGGCATCATCGCGGCGCAAGATGCTAAGCGCATCGCTCACGGTCTAGACACGATCTTGTCAGAAATCGAGGCCGGCAAGTTCGCCTTCAAACGTGCCCTTGAGGACATTCACATGAATGTCGAGGCCCGCCTGGCCGAGCTGATCGGGCCGGCGGCAGGGCGGCTGCACACCGCGCGCTCGCGCAACGATCAGGTCGCGACCGATTTTCGGCTGTGGCTGCGCGACGCCATCGACGAGATCGATGCCGCGCTCGGCGGCTATCAGCGCGCGCTGGCGCGCAAGGCGCTCGACCACGCCGCGACGGTGATGCCGGGCCTGACCCATCTGCAGCCGGCGCAGCCGGTGACGTTTGGCCATCACCTGCTCGCCTATGTCGAGATGGCGGCGCGTGATCGCGGCCGCTTTGCCGATGCGCGGGCGCGACTTAATGAATGCCCGCTCGGCTCCGGCGCGCTCGCCGGCACTTCGTTTCCGATCGACCGCGCCATGACG
>JBQCCX010000239.1:0-2041 GCA_051961815.1 Xanthobacteraceae bacterium | reverse complement strand
CCACCGACTATGTGCGCGCAGCGATGGCGCCGACGGCGCCGCCACCGGCGCCCTATCCCGTGCAACGCGGGCTGACCCAGCCGATGCGCGAAGCGGCCGCCAAAGCAAACAATGTTGCAGCGATGCAGGTTTGGGCCGGGCAATCGGCCCGACTAGCGCGGGCAGAGCCCGCGGGCGAGGTCGTCCAACGCCTATGGCAGGAGACGCAAACCTTGTTGGGCGAGTCATTTTGTTGCGACGACGCGTGTTGCCGCAAGGCTTTCACGCAACTTGGCCTATGCTACAACAGTGGGCATCGCCAAAAACGGCGCCGTTCGAATGAGCGCCACAGGGACGGTCAGATGAAAAAGTCCAACAGCAAGCACGGTGCAAAGCGCCTTGGGCGGCGGGATTTTCTCGTCAAATCATCTGGCGCGCTCGCCGCGGGCGCGGTCGCCGCGTTTAACATCCGCACCGCGGCAGCGGCCGACACAGTCAATATCGGCGGGCTTTATCCGGTCACCGGCAGTTTTGCGCAAATCGGCCAGAGCTGCGTCAATGCGGCGAAACTGGCGGTGCAGATGGTCAACGATGCCGGCGGCATCAAATCCTTGGGCGGCGCCAAGCTCAATCTGATCATCTCGGATGTGCAAAGCGATCCGACCGTGGCGCGCACCGAGACCGATCGCCTGATCTCGAGCTATAAACCGGCCGCGATTCATGGCGCCTATGCCAGCGCGCTCACGCTGATCGCAAGCGAAGTGGCGGAGCGGGCCAAAGTGCCCTTGTTGACGGGATCAAGCTCGGATCAGCTCAACAAGGATCGCCATTTCACCTTCACCCCGTTCTCGCGCGCCTCGCAATTCGCGCTGGCCCAACTGCAGATGTCCAAATTGGTGAGCGATCAGCCCAAGGTCGCGGTTATTTTCGAGAACACCGCCTTCGGCACTGCCACTTCGAACGGTTTACGGGAGCAGGCGCCGGCCAACGGCGTGGAAATCGTGATGTTCGAGCCTTACTCGGCCGGCCTGAGCGATGCCAGTCCGCTGATCAACAAAGTCAAGGCATCGGGCGCAAACATGCTGTTCCCCGTTTCGTATCTGAACGATCTCATTCTGATCATCCGCGCCATCAAGCAGGTCGATCTGAAGATCGCCATCAATGGCGGCTCCGGCGGTTTCGTCGTTCCGGATTTTTACCGCAATGTCGGCAACGCCGCCGAGGGCTTACTCGGCGTGGCGCACTGGAATCACGACATCAACGACAATGCACAAAAGGTTAACGCCGCTTATCAGAAGCAGTTTGGCGAGTTCTTGTTCGAATATGCCGGCGGTCTCGTGGCCCTGACGTTTATGATCGTCGACGCGCTAGAGCGCGCCGCCTCGACCGACCCGCAAAAGGTACGCGATGCAATCGCTACGCTTGACGTCTCGGACGGCTACGCCGCCATGGCTCCCGGAGGCAAGGTGAAATTCGGGCCCGACGGCAAGAACGTCTACGGCCATCCGGTCGGCGTGCAGTGGCAGCACGGCGATCTCGCGACCGTCTTTCCCAAGGACGAAGCCCGCGCCCAGTTGATCAAAGCATAATACCGGCAAGCAGCGCCGATGCTGGAAGTATTGACCCAGGCGGTGATCAACGGCCTGCTCATCGGCGGCGTCTATGCGCTCGTGAGCATCGGCGTCACGCTGATTTTTGGTGTGGTGAAGATCGTCAATTTCGCCCAAGGCGAATTCGTGATGATCGGAATGTATATCAGCTTCTTTCTGGCCAATAGCTTCGGCGTCGATCCGCTGCTGTCGCTGCTGATTTCCATGCCGACATTGTTTGCTATCGGTGTCCTGTTGCAGCACTTTTTGATACGCCGCGTTCTCGCGCTCGGCGACATGCCGCAGATATTTTTAACTTTTGCGCTGTCGCTGTTGCTGATGAATCTCGCGCTGTTGCTGTTCACCGCCAACTACAGGACGGTGCAGACCGCCTACAGCGAAATGTCTTTCCATATCGGCCCGCTGTATTTCGCGGTGGCAAAACTGATCGCTTTTGTCGTTGCCATGCTGCT
>JBQCCX010000238.1:0-3017 GCA_051961815.1 Xanthobacteraceae bacterium | reverse complement strand
GGCGGAAATCAGAAGCGACAACAGCAGAATATCGACCGAGTAACGTAGCATGGCGCGGCGCAGCGGCTGCTCGTCCATGACCAACTCGATATATTCGCCGCCCGGCGCCGGTCCCATCACCCGCACCACCTCCTTCTTGCTGTTGAGCCTGGTGGTGAAGGCATCGACCACGGCGTCGAATGCGTAGACGTTGCGCAAGTCGTAGGTGGCGGCGACCGCCGGCGGCATGTCGTCGACGGCGATCATGCGATGCCGCGATCCCATCTTCATGGCGACGGCGCGCGCGCCGATCGAATCAAGGATGCGCTTGGCGAGCGTGTCCGAAACCACGCCGTTAGGCGCGGCATCGAGTACCAGCGCGGCGGTATAGGCGGTGGCCAGGCGGTCCTTGAGCCAGACCACGCGGAAATTGGCGACCGAAGGGACATAGATCAGCACTTCCGCGATCATCACGAATAGAATCGTGAGGACGAGAAGCTTGCCCGAAAGCCCGAAGCGCGGCGTCCGCAGCTCCGGCCGCGCGGCTGTGTCTTCAGTCATGACCTAGATCCGCTGCCTAGCCGACCAGTGCAGCAATACAATGATGCGCCGCACCGGACGGCAGGTCAAATCCCACGAAACATTAAATATGTCATTGGCGCAGTTCTGGACTGGAATATGACCAAGCCACAGCGCGGCGGCCGGGGCCGTCCGGCGCTGCGCAATCGCCGCCCGCCGGCTCCGATTGCGATCGCGGCGGGCAGCAGATTCCGGCGTGACAAGACTGCAGCAAAATGCCGGGAAATGGCTGATAACTTAACGATAACTTACATTGACGGGCCGGGAGGCCTCGCTTATAAGCCGCCGCAATCGCGGCGACTTATGGCCGCGGTCGGCGGCGCAGCGGAGACATCCCCGTGAAACGGACCTATCAGCCGAGCAAGCTCGTACGCAAGCGCCGGCACGGCTTTCGCGCTCGCATGGCGAGCAAAGGCGGCCGCAAAGTTTTAGCCGCGCGGCGTGCACGGGGCCGCAAACGACTGAGTGCCTGAGCGCGACCGGCTCGGTGTTTCGGTTGGCTATCGATCGCAAGCGGGTCCCCTAAAACCGGTCATACCAAAGTCGCTGCAATGGAGCGGTTGAAACGGCGGAGTGAGTTTCGGGCCGTCGCCCAGGCTGCCGGCGCGCGTGCTCATGCCAGCGGCTTTGTTCTGCAAGCCCGTCCGCGCGGGGAGCGCGGCCCACCCCGCGTTGGTTTCACCGTCACCAAACAGGTCGGCAATGCCGTCGAGCGCAACCGCGTGCGCCGCCGCCTGCGCGAGCTCGTTCGGCTTGCGCCGCCGGCTTTGCTGCAGGCCGGCCACGATTACGTGCTGATCGCACGGCGCGCCGCACTCAAAGTCGCATTTGAAGCCATGCTGCAGGAACTCGGCGGCGCGATTCACCGCGTCCACCGCGCTGGCAAAACCGGCGCCGTAGCTGGTGCAGCGGGGGAGCTGCCCCCACATAGGGCGGGTCGGGCGCATGCGGCCAAGCGCGACAGCAAGCGGCACAAAGCGCCCGACAAACCGGCCGGTCAGCGCGAGCATTGAATGAGCGAGCACAAGAACACCATTTTGGCCGTCGTGCTGTCGCTCCTTGTGATCGTTGGCTGGCAATATTTCGTCGGCTATCCGCAAATGGAGCGGCAGCGCCAGGAAGCGCAGCTCAAACAGCCGCAATCCCAGCCGGGTTCGACACAATCGGGCACGCAGCCGGCCACGCCAGCGCCGAACGCCGCCCAGCCGGCAACACCGGAAGTGCCGGGAACGCCAAGGGCCGGCGCACCGTCGGCGCAGACGCACGCGGCTTCGCGCGAAGCGGTGCTTGCGTCCTCGCCGCGGATCGCGATCGAGACGCCACAGCTCGGCGGCAGCATCGATCTCAAAGGCGGCCGCATCGACGACCTGACGCTCAGCCAATATCGCGAACAGACCGATCCGAACTCGCCGCCGATTGTGCTGTTCTCGCCATCCGGCGCGCCGGACGCCTTCTACGCCGAATTCGGCTGGGTGCCCGCGGCCGGAAGCAACGCCGCCATGCCCGGCCCCGACACCCTGTGGAAGCAGCAAGGATCGGGCGCGCTCGGTGTCGGCCGCCCGGTGACCCTGACCTATGACAACGGCCAAGGCCTCGTCTTCACCCGCACCATCGCGGTCGACGAGCATTATCTGTTCACCGTCAAAGACGCGGTAGCGAACAACAGTACCGGCGCGGTGACGCTGTTTCCCTATGCGCTGATTTCGCGGCACGGCACGCCGCAGGTGCAGGGTTATTACATTTTGCATGAGGGCCTGATCGGCGTGATGGGCGATCAGGGCCTGCAGGAAATGACTTACAAGAAAATCGAGGACGCCAAGTCGCAAACCTGGGACGTCACCAACGCCTGGCTCGGCATCACCGATAAATACTGGGCGGCGACCTTGTTGCCGGATACCGACGCCAGGGTGCGCGCCCGTTTCTCGGCCGGCGAAGCCGGCGGGCTCAAGACCTACCAGACCGACTATCTATTACAGCCGCAAACCATCGCGGCGGGCGCGAGCGGCACCGTCAATGCGCGGCTGTTCGCCGGCGCCAAGGAAGTCTCGGTGGTCGGCATCGATTTTCCGTTCGGACCGGGCGGCTACAACCAGGCGCTCCGTCTCAATCATTTCGATCTGTTGATCGATTGGGGCTGGTTCTATTTCATCACCAAACCGATGTTCCTGGCGCTCGACTTTTTCTTCCACCTGGTCGGCAATTTCGGCATCAGCATCCTGATCGTCACCGTGCTGGTGAAGATCCTGTTCTTCCCGCTCGCCAACAAATCCTACGCGTCAATGGCCAAGATGAAGGCGGTGCAGCCGCAAATGGCCATGATCAAGGAGCGTTACGCCGACGACCGGGTGAAGCAGCAGCAGGCGATGATGGAGCTCTACAAGAAAGAGCAGATCAATCCAGTGGCCGGCTGCCTGCCGATCGCGATCCAGATTCCGGTATTCTTTTCGCTCTACAAAGTG
>JBQCCX010000237.1:0-4225 GCA_051961815.1 Xanthobacteraceae bacterium | reverse complement strand
CGGTCCGGCGCCGATCATCGCGACGGCGCTGTTCGCCGCGTATCACACGGGTTACGCGATCTCACTGTACATCGCCGCTCTCTGCGTGATCAGCTTCATCGCGACAGCGATGATGCCCGACTATACCGGCAAGGACATTTCTGACAACGCTTACAGCGAGGATTAGCGCTTCTGGAGCCCGGCGGGCGCGAATTACCGTCGTCAAATGTTGAAGCCCGGTTCTGGATCACCAGAACCGGGCTTTTGTTTTGTGGGCGGCTACAGCACCAGATCGCTTTGCGGATCGATCAGGTGCATGTGGTCCATATTGGCGTAAAGCCGCATGGTTTCGCCGGGGCCGGCGGCGCTGCTGGGCTCAACGCGGCCGCAGATTTCCCGGCCATCGACGGTGAAGAACACCATGGTCTCCATTCCCATCGGCTCGACCACATCGAGGGTGACGGCAAATTCGCAACTCTGATCGCGATCGCTGCGCCGCGGCTCGGTGATATGCTCCGGCCGAAGTCCAAGCGTCAGTTCCTTGCCCGTCAGCGGTTGATAGCGCGCGGTTCGCGCCGCCGGCACCGGCAGGCTGATTTTGTCGGAAATGCGCACCCGCAGTCCGGCGCCGTTCTGCTCAAGCCTGCAGGGGAGGAAATTCATCGCCGGCGAACCAATGAAGCCGGCGACGAAACGTGTCTTGGGACGGTGATAAAGGTCTTGCGGGCTTGCGATCTGTTCGATCAAGCCGCCGTTCATCACGACGACACGGTCGGCGAGCGTCATGGCCTCGACCTGATCGTGCGTGACATAGACCGTGGTTGTTTTCACCATCTGATGTACGCGCTTGATCTCCGTGCGCATCTGCACGCGCAATTTGGCATCGAGATTCGACAGCGGCTCGTCGAACAGGAACACCTTTGGATTGCGTACGATCGCTCGCCCCATGGCGACGCGCTGGCGCTGGCCGCCGGACAGCGCCTTCGGCTTGCGATCAAGTAGTTCGGTGATATCGAGGATCCGCGCGGCATTGTCGACGCGCTTGCGGATCTCGTCCTTCGAGAATTTTCGCAGTTTGAGGCCAAAGGACATGTTCTCGTAAGCGGTCATGTGCGGATAGAGCGCATAATTCTGAAACACCATGGCGATGTCGCGGTCCTTGGGCGGCCGATCGTTGACGACTTCGCCGCCGATATAGATGTCGCCGGCGGTAACCTCTTCGAGGCCGGCGATCATCCGCAGCGTGGTGCTTTTGCCGCAGCCGGATGGGCCGACCAGGACCACAAACTCATTGTCGGGAATATCAAGATTGATGCTGCGCACCGCCTCGACATTGTCGAAACGCTTGATCACGTTACGCAACGAGACTTCGGCCATGACGACGAAACCTTCCTGACAGACGTAAAATGTGAATCGTTTATCTTTTATTTTTGAGCATGATCTTTTCCGAAAACCGGCATCCACTTTTTGGGATCATGCTCTAGCCCTTGGTGGCGCCTGCCGTCAGTCCGGCGATGTAGTAGTCCATGAGAAAAGCATAGATCACAAGCGGCGGCGCGGCGGCAATGAGCGCGCCGGCCATCAGCATTCCCCATTTGTAGACATCGGCGCGGATCAGGCTCGTCACCGTGCCGACGGTGAGGACCTGCTGATCCGCCGAATAGAGAAACGCCATCGGGTAAACGAACGCCGCCCAGGAGACGGTGAAAGCGAAGATCATGGCGGCAATAATTCCGGGCATGGCGACCGGAATGAATATTTTCGTCAGCATCTGCATGTGGCCGGCGCCGTCGATCAGCGCAGCTTCATCGAGCTCCTTGGGGATCGACTGGAAATAGCCGATCATGATCCAGGTGCAGAACGGCACCGTCAGCGTCGGGTAGACGAGCACCATGCCCCAATAGGAGTTGAGCAGTCCGACCGCCTTGACGATCTGAAACAACGGAATGAAAAGCAAGGTATCGGGCACGAGATAGGTCAGAAATATACCAGTGGCGAGAATGCTCGAGCCCCAAAACCGCATTCGGCCGAGCGAGAACGCAGCCAAAACGCTCACCACCATCGTAATCGCCACCACGCACAGCGTCACGACGGCCGTATTCCTGAAAAATATAAGAAAGTCCGTTTGCGTCAGCAGGATTCTAAACTGATCAAAGGTCACGCCATCGGCAATGATCCAGGGATTGGTCGCCATATGGGCGACCTCGGCGTCGCTCTTGAACGCCGTGACGATCATGTAATAGGGCGGGATCAGAAAGAAGACCGCGAACAACACCAGGAAAAAATAAGACGCGATCAGGGCCCAGCGGCGGTTGCGGCTGAGACTGCCTTTTAGCCCCAAACCCAAACCAGCGCCGCGGGCGGCGACTGTGGCAGTGCTCATCCGATTTCTCTGCCCCGCTTTCGCACGCCGCGCAGAATGAAGATCGCCGCCACGGCCAGGATCGGGAACATAAACAGCGAGGTAGCAGCGCCGAGCGGCAAATCGCCCGAGCGAATGCCGAGCAGGAATGCGTAGGTCGCGAAAACGTGCGTCATGTTGCGCGGTCCGCCGGCCGTCATGATCTGCACGATGTCAAAGTTGGCGAAGGTAACGATCAGCGAGAACAGCACGGTGATGGCAATGATATTGCGCATCATCGGCAGCGTAATGTGACGGAACTTTTGCCATGCATTGGCGCCGTCGATTGCGGCAGCCTCGTAAAGCTGCTCGGGAACGGACTTCAGCGCTGCGAGATACATGATCAGAAAGAACGGTGCGCCGTACCAGATGTTGACCAGGATGACGGAGAAGCGCGCCCAATACGGATTGCTGAGCCAGGCGATCTCGTCGTAGCCGAAACTCGCCAAGATGTAATTGAAGGCGGAATGCGTGGGGTCGAACAGCCACCACCAGCTCAAGGACGACAGCGCCAGCGGAATGACCCATGGCACCAGCAGCATGCCGCGCCATTTACGCTGACCTTTGGCCGGCAGATTGTTGATCAGATGCGCGGTGATAAGACCGATCAGTGCTTTGAAGAATACCGCGGTCAGCGCGAAGATGGCGGACTGCTGAACCACCATCCAGAACACGTCGCGCGACAACAGGAAGCTGAAATTGCCAAGTCCGATAAAGCGCGTCTGCGCCTTGTTCAGCATCGACAGATAGATCGAGTACAGCGCCGGATAGATGACCAGACAGGCGATGATCAGGATCAGCGGCAGGCACATCAAGAAGGCGATGGTCGAGCGCCGCCGCAAGATCTGGTGAAGGCCGCGCGCGGTGGACGAGGCCAAAACCGCTTCCTGCAGCCGGTTTCGCTGCACTCGTGGTGACCAAGTATGAACGGTGTCAGCCATCGCCTGCCTCGTCGCTCTTTGGCTGTTGTGTGAGGCATGCCGGCCATACCGGCATGCCCCATATGGACCGAAACGGCGCTTAGGCTCGCAAAGTTCCTTCGAGCTCGTTTTCGGCCCACTTGATCACGTCATCGACCTTTTCGTTGCCCTGCGTGAGTTTGGACACCATGACGGTATTGATGGCCTGGTTGTAGATCTGTGCGCCGACTTCGGAACGGGCCGGTGCACCGGCCATCGAGGTTTGCTCATCGCCGCGCGGCGGATAGCCATAAACGGTTCCGACCGGCGGCTCGACCGTCTTCCACGTCTCCAGATCATACATGCTCTTGAACGACGGCAGATCGTAGCCGTACGACGCCTGGACCAATTGCGCGATCGATTCTTTCTGAGAGATGTAAAGCAGAAGATCCTTCGCCGCCGGTTTGTTCTTCGAGAAGCTCCAGATGCCATAGAATTGCGGCAGCTGACCGACGAAACGGCCTTTCGCCCCCTTCGGCATCGGATGCGTCCAGCAATTCGCCGCCACCTGTGGATTGTCGCGCTTGGCGACCGCCCAGGCGCTCGGCGGGTTCATGATGTTGGAGCCCTTGCCGGAAATCAGCCAGCGATTGTTGCCGGCGTCATCCCAGGCGTAGACCTCCGGAGGATTCACCGCCATCAGCTTCTTGAGGTATTCGAGCGCGGCGCGCGTCTCATCGGAGTTGATGCGGATATTGTCCTTGGCGTCGACCATGACCACGCCGAAGGAATTGAACAGCGCGCCGACCCAGTCGACCGCGTCGCTGGTCTGGCCCATCGGCAAGCCGACGGGAAATCCCGCCTTGAAGAGCTTCTCGGCGGTCGAGAGATAGAGGTCCCAGTTCCAGCTGTCCACCTTGGCCTTGTCGCGCTTGCTTTCGTCGGT
>JBQCCX010000236.1:0-5299 GCA_051961815.1 Xanthobacteraceae bacterium | reverse complement strand
AGCCGAGGGCGCGCTCGATCCAAACGGTGCCTTCAAAGCAGATTCGATCCTTGCCAAGCACGATGAAACTTATATGCCGAAAGAGGTCGCCGACGCGTTGAAGCGCTCGGGACATTGGAAGGACGATTACGGCGCGGCGGCTGGAAGCTCCGCTGCTGGAGCCGGCAAATGAGCCGCGAAGCCCCGACCGCGATCCCGGCCGGCGGCTGCCGCCGTGATGTGAAAATGTTCCGAAGGTGCGGCCGATGATTGCCGAACTTGGCCATTACGCGCTGATGCTCGCACTGGGACTGGCATTGATTCAGGGCACGATGCCGATCGTCGGCACGCGCACCAACGATCTGGTCCTGATGAGCATGGCCGCGCCGATCGCGCTCGCCCAATTCGCCTTCGTGGCCATGGCATTCACCGCGCTCGCCATTTGTTATGTCATTTCGGATTTTTCAGTTCTCAATGTGTTCGAGAATTCCAATTCACAAATGCCGTTCATCTACCGGCTCACCAGCATCTGGGGCAATCATGAAGGCTCAATGATGCTGTGGGTCTCGATCCTGACCTTCTTTGGCGCGCTGGTCGCAGTCTTCGGCAGCAATCTGCCGGCGGTGCTTAAAGCCAATGCGCTCGCGGTGCAGGCGTGGATTGCGGCGGCGTTCCATTTGTTCATTCTGATGACGTCCAACCCGTTTGTTCGCATTCCGCAAGCGCCGTTCGAAGGCCAAGATCTCAATCCGATTCTGCAGGATCCCGGTCTCGCCTTTCATCCGCCGCTGCTCTATCTCGGCTATGTCGGCTTCTCGATCGCTTTCTCTTTCGCCATTGCCGCTTTGCTTGAAGGGCGCATCGATGCGGCTTGGGCGCGCTGGGTTCGTCCCTGGGTGCTCGGCGCCTGGATGTGTTTGACCCTCGGCATCGCCGGCGGTTCGTACTGGGCCTATTACACGCTTGGCTGGGGCGGATTTTGGTTTTGGGACCCGGTCGAGAACGCCTCGCTGATGCCGTGGCTCGCCGGCACCGCCCTGTTGCACTCCGCTGTTGTGATGGAAAAGCGCGGCGCCTTGAAAATATGGACAATTCTGCTCGCCATCTTGACGTTCTCGCTGTCGCTGATCGGAACGTTCCTGGTGCGCTCAGGGGTGCTCACGTCCGTCCATACTTTCGCCACCGATCCGATGCGCGGGGTGTTCATCCTCGCCATTTTGATCGTGTTTATCGGCGGCGCCCTGGCGCTCTATGGCTGGCGCGCGCCGTTGCTCAAGCAGGGCGGCTTGTTCGCGCCGATCTCGCGCGAAGGCGCCTTGGTGTTCAACAATTTGTTTCTGACCACCGCATGCGCGACGGTCTTTATCGGCACGCTTTATCCGCTGGCGCTCGAAGCGCTCACCGGCGCCAAGATCTCGGTAGGCGCGCCATTTTTCAACGCGACCTTCGGCCCCCTGTTCATCCCGTTGATGGTGGTGATGCCATTCGGACCGCTGATGGGCTGGAAACGCGGCGATCTTCTCGGCGCGGCGCAACGTCTGTTCGCGGCAGCAATACTCGCCGCCCTTACGGTCGCCGCGGCGCTCGCGCTTGAACAAGGCGGACCGGTCCTGGCGCCGTTTGGTGCCGGGCTTGCGATCTTTGTCATGGTGGGCGCGGTCATCGACATTGCCGAGCGCACGCTTGTTTTGCGCCTTCCATTCCGGGCGGCATTGCGGCGCGCCGTCGGCCTGCCGCGCTCGGCTTGGGGCACGGCCTTTGCGCATTTCGGACTCGGCGTCAGCCTGCTCGGCATCGTCGCTGCGACGGCGTGGGGCGGCGAACGGATTGCTGAGATGAAAGTCGGCGATAACATCGAGATCGCTCATTATCGGCTGACCCTGACCGGCCTGTTCAGCCGCCAAGGACCCAATTATCACGACGTGGTCGGCCGCTTTCTCGTGCGTCGCTCGAACGGCGATTTGATCGGGGTCATGGAGCCCAGCCGGCGCACCTTCCCAACGCGCAATATGACTACCACCGAGGCGGCGTTGATGCGTCGCGGCGTGAGCCAGCTCTATCTTTCGCTCGGCGATCCGATGCAGAACGGAAACGTGGCGGTGCGGCTCTACTTCAAACCTTACGTATTGCTGATATGGCTTGGTGCAGCGATCATGTTCGCAGGCGGGGCGTTCTCGCTCTCGGACCGGCGCTTGCGGGTGGGTGCGCCGCAACCGGCTAAAGCCAAAGTCGCATTGCACGCCGCGGGATGAAGCCATGAGACGCGTTTTCCTGCTCGCGCTTGTCGTGCTGCTTTCGCTCGCAGCGCCGGCATGGTCGGCCGTGCAGCCGGATGAGATGCTGCGAGACCCGGGACTGGAGGCGCGGGCGCGCACGCTGTCGCAACAGCTTCGCTGCATGGTGTGTCAGAACGAATCCATCGACGATTCCGATGCGCCATTGGCGCACGATTTGCGCGTGCTGGTTCGCGAGCGGCTACAAGCCGGCGACAGCGACAGGCAAGTGCTTGATTTTCTGGTCGCGCGCTACGGCGAGTTCGTGCTGCTCAAACCGCGGCTGTCATGGCAGACCGCGATCCTGTGGGGGTTGCCGCCGGTGTTTCTGCTCGGCGGAATTGCCTTGCTTGTACGCGCGGCCGGCCGCGGGCGCGGACGCCTGCGGAACTCCAGTCCAAATCTCACCGCCGCCGAGCAGGCCCGACTGAAAAAAATCCTGGCAGAGCACAGCAGCCCCTAGCCGATCTGGGCGGGTCGTGGCGGATTGGTCTGCTGACCGCCACGGCAGGCAAGTCTGCGTGACTCGTAAGATGCTGTTTCGCCGAACGAATCCTTCGCAGGCAACATTACCAATTTTTAATCCGCCCGACAGAGCGCCGTAAGGCGCGCGCCACCATCTTTGAGCGCAAGAGCACCGCGACCGCGGAAGCGACCGATCTGGAGACGACGCATGAACGATACTGTCCGAATACCTCGCCGTACTTTGTCGGCCCGGCGTGTTGCGCTGTTGGCGACTACCGTGGCAAGTCTCGCCGCCGCGACCTTTGTCTTTTCACCGAATGGTTATGCGCCCAGCGCGCTCGCCGACTCGGCGCAAGCGCAGAATTTGACCGAAAAGGTCCAACAACTGCCCCAGCGGCCGGTCGGTTTCGCTGACATCGTCGAGAAGGTGAAGCCGGCGGTCATTTCAGTGCGGGTCAAGATCGATCGACAATCGGAATCGAGCCTCAGCGAAGACGATCTGCCATTCCCGCCGGGCTCGCCGTTCGAGCGCTTCTTCAAGCGCTTTGGTTCGCCGGGGACGCCGGGTACGCCAGGTACGCCGCGAGGTCACGAGGTGATCACCGGCCAGGGCTCGGGTTTTTTCATTTCGCGGGATGGTTTCGCGGTCACCAATAATCACGTGGTGCAGAACGCGGACAATGTCCAAGTCAACACCGATGATGGCAAGAGCTACAACGCCAAGGTGATTGGCACCGATTCGCGCACCGATCTCGCGCTCATCAAGGTTGAGGGCGACAATTTCCCATTCGTGAAGTTAACCGACAATTCGCCGCGCGTGGGCGATTGGGTTCTCGCGGTCGGCAATCCGTTCGGGCTTGGCGGAACCGTGACGGCGGGCATCGTCTCGGCGCGCGGTCGCGATATCGGCGCCGGTCCGTACGACGACTTTATCCAGATCGATGCCCCGGTGAACAAAGGCAATTCCGGCGGTCCGACTTTCGACGTCGATGGCAATGTGATCGGCGTCAACACGGCGATCTTCTCGCCGTCCGGCGGTTCGGTAGGCATCGCCTTCGCCATTCCCGCCGAAACGGTGAAGGGCGTTATTGCGCAATTGCGCGATAAAGGCAGCGTCACCCGTGGCTGGATCGGCGTGCAAATTCAGACCGTCACCCCGGATATCGCCGACAGTTTGGGTCTCAAGCAGGCGACTGGGGCACTGGTGTCCGAGCCGCAAAAGGACAGCCCGGCCGCCAAGGCCGGCATCGCCAGCGGTGATGTCATCACCTCGCTGAACGATGCGCCGATCCACGATCCGCGCGAACTTGCCCGCAAGATCGGCACCATGTCGCCCGGCACAACGGTGAAGCTCGACGTCGTCCACGACGGCAAGAGCAAAACCGTGACGCTGACGCTCGGCACGCTGCCGAACGAGAAGCAGGCGTCGAATGAGCCGAACCAGCGCGAGCAGCGTGAAGTGCCCGACAGCGACATGCCCAATCTCGGGCTCAAGCTGGCGCCGGCCAGCAAGGTCTCGGGCGCCAGCGGCGGCGGCGTCGTGGTAACCGCAGTCAATGCCGGTGGCATCGCCGCCGAGCATGGCTTCCAGGTCGGTGACGTGATTCTGGAAGTCGGCGGCAAAGCGGTGTCGACGCCGGCGGAGGTTCGCAAAAGCCTTTCCGACGCGCGCAGCGATGGCAAGCACACCGTGCTGTTCAGGGTGAAGTCCAACGAAGGCACCAAATTCGTGGCATTGCCGCTCGGCAACGCCTGAGCGTGACCGCCAAGCGCGGTCATGCGCAAAGCCATAACGGAGCCCATATCGCAGCTTCCCGCACTGACCCGGGCTCTTGGTGAAAGGGGCATCCGCCGGCATCCGTCGCCCCCGCTGGCGGGCGTACCCTGGGGACGGATCGCAAGGTCCGTCCCCGCAAATTGCCAACTCTGCCGACCGGCATCCGTCGCCCCCGCCGGGGCGGAGTAGGTTGGGGGTGGCGGGCCTGCCGCTCGCCACCCCTCGCTGTTACCGTGGCTGCGGGAGGATTATCATCGGCGGCCAGCGCTTTGCGCGGTTCTGAAAATGCGGCGAACAAAGATTCATCATGCGTCTTCTCATCATTGAGGACGATCACGACGCGGCCGACTATCTCGTGAAGGCGTTCCGCGAAGCCGGCCATATTGCCGACCATGCGGGAGACGGGGAGGACGGTCTGCAGCTGGCGCTCGACGGCGATTACGACGTGCTGATCGTCGATCGCATGCTGCCCAAGCGCGACGGTCTTTCTGTCATCGGCGCCTTGCGGGCAAAATCGATCGAAACGCCGGTTCTGATCCTGTCCGCGCTCGGTCAGGTCGATGACCGGGTCAAAGGATTGCGCACCGGCGGCGACGATTATCTGGCAAAACCCTATGCCTTTTCCGAGCTGTTGGCGCGAGTCGAAGCACTCGGGCGCCGCCGGGGCAGCCGCGGCGAGGAAACGGTCTATCGCGTGGCCGATCTGGAGCTGAACCGTCTATCGCACGAGGTGAGCCGAGCCGGACAGGAAGTGCAGTTGCAACCCCGCGAGTTTCGTTTGCTCGAATATCTCATGCGGCACGCC
>JBQCCX010000235.1:0-11524 GCA_051961815.1 Xanthobacteraceae bacterium | reverse complement strand
AGCCAGAGGGCGGCGCCTTGGCGGGTGATGGTGGGCACGGCTCGATAATCCCCAGCCCTGGGCGGGTACGCTCACACAACGACATGAGCGCAGCTTAATAGGAACAGGCGCAAAAAGAGTCGAGTGGGTTGCGTGGTCCCGGCCGTTTTCAGGCTGGGGGGCTTGGGGGAACGACCGGGACCGGGCACGGCCAGCTACCTGGTGCCAGCCAGATTGCCGACCGCCCTGGTTTGAAAATGAGAATGCATCACCAACGTTGAAGGATGGTGCGACAATTCGATCGTCGTTGGCGGGCTCTCCGCAAATCGCACGCTGGGAAGGCTGAAGTGTTTCGCCTTTCTGTTCTGTAAATTCCTGGTGCAGCGTTTTCACATGAATTGACCTGCATCAAAGATTCACCGGCAATCCTTTTCTACTTTCGGTTCAGAGGGTGAAGTGGTGAAGGAGTAGCAATAATGAAAAGGTTGAGTACCCTCGGGATAATCGCTGCTGCGACCCTTTTCTGTGCAGCACCAGTGTCGCTTCATTGGTCAGCTGCCAAAGCGCCCTCATTGTCAGTTGATACTGCGGACGCCCGAATTGGGCGGCCGCTGACCCCGATGAGTGTCGCTGGCGTAAATCGTCGAGTACATCGGCGCGCTTTTTATGGTGCGGCAGCCGTGGGCGCAGCCGGTCTTTATGGCTACGCTCGCCGATGTGCATATTGGCGCGCAGGCGTTTGCGCTCGTTGGTACTGATCCAAACGGCTGCGCTTTATAATGAAAGTGGCGGTCGGCTGTTTCAGCAGTCGGCCGCTGCGCATTAGAGGCGCTGATTTCCGAATAATTGTCTATTGCACGCGAGCATTTACCGCAGCGAAGATGAAATTTACGCAACGTTGCCATAAACGTTGCCAGAGTCCCATTGGCAATCACATTTTCGTGACATTATTTGATTAAATACTTGACGCTAAAAGTCTTTTTTCGTCAGAGACCAACGATTATTAGCCGTTAGCAGACCGGTTGCGCGCGGAAAAGAGGCGCTTTACGCCTCCTTATCGTCGGTTGCGGCAGCACTGACCCATCCCTATAGTGCCTCGCCGCGCCGACCGATCAACGCATTTCAGATGTTGGAAGCATGCTAAGAGGTATTCGCAGCGCGTCCGAAAAATGGGTTGGCCGCGCCGTCATGAGCGTTGTCATGGCGGTGCTGGCGGGCAGCTTCGCCATCTGGGGCATCAACGACATTTTTCGGGGTTTTGGCCACACCGCCCTTGCCAAGATCGGCGACGCTGAAATCCCGATCGATCGGTTCCGGCAAAATTACCAAGATCGCCTGCAGGAGATCGGCCGCCAACTGGGGCGGCCGCTGCCGGCAGATCGCGCCAACGCGCTCGGGCTTGATCGCCAAGTGCTCGGCGAAATGATCGCGCAGGCCGGACTCGATCAACGCGTGCGCCAGATGGGGCTCGGTCTGTCGGATGCCGACATTGCCCGTCACATTACCTCGGATCCGAAACTACAAACTGCGAATGGCCAGTTTGATCGAGCCAAGTTCGAACTGATCCTGCGCAATATCGGCTATTCCGAGCAGCGCTTCGTCGCCGAGCAACGCCAGAGCATCCTGCGGCGGCAAATTCTCGACAGCATATCCGCCGATCTTGCGACTCCCAAAGCCTGGCTCGATGCAGTCAATCAGTTTGAGAACCAAACGCGTAACATCCAGTATATTGCACTCGGCCCGGCACAGGCCGGCGATATTCCACGTCCGACCGACGACGAGCTGAAGAAATATTTTGACGAACGCAAGATTCTGTTTCGCGCTCCGGAATACCGCAAGGTCGCAATCGTCACGGTCACTCCAGCCGAGCTGGCGAAATGGATGGAAGTTTCCGACGACGACATTAAACAAGCCTACGATCAGAGACGCGCCAGCTTCACCACGCCGGAGCGGCGACACGTCGCGCAGATCGTGTTTCCAACATTGGCCGACGCCCAAGCCGCCTCCGATCGCATCAAGAACGGCGCGCATTTCAGCGACATCGCTGCCGATCGCGGTTTAAAGCCCCAGGATATCGATCTGGGCACGATCACGAAATCGCGCATCGTCGACCCTGGAGTCGCCGATGCTGCATTCAACCTGAAGGAAGGCGAGGTTAGCGCGCCGCTGCAGACGCGCTTCGGAGCCGTACTCGTCAGGGTTTCGCAAATCGTACCGGAAACGACCCGAAGCCTTGCCGAAGCCACGCCGCAGCTTCGCGCCGAAATTGCGATGGAGCGCGCCAAGGCCCAGGTGCAAAATCTGCACGACAAAATCGAGGACGACCGGGCCGGCGGCAGCACCATCGGGGAAGCCGCAGCCAAACTGAAGCTGCCGGTAGTCACTTACGACGTAGACCGTTCGGGGCGCGATCCAGACGGCAAGCCGATCGCTAATATCCCGCACGCCAGCGACGTCATCAAAGCCGCCTTCAGCTCGGACGTTGGCGTCGACAACGATCCCGTCGACGCCGATGGTGGCTACATCTGGTATGACGTCGCCGCCATCTCACCAGCACGCGAGCGCACGCTCAACGAAGTCAAAGCCGAGGTTGAGCAGCGCTGGCGCGACGACGAAGTGACGTCCCGATTGAAAAGCAAAGCCAATGACATGCTTGGCAAGCTCAATAGCGGGGAGCGGCTGGCGGCTTTGGCCTCAGCCGACGGCCTTAAAGTCGAGACGGCAAACAACGTCAAACGCGGCGCCGCGGGCGGCGGCATTTCAGCCCAGATGACGGATAGCATCTTCCAAACTGCGAAAGATGCATACGGCAGCGTGCCGGGCGACAATCCATCGCAATGGATCGTGTTTCGCGTCGTCGACGTCAACACGCCGGCGCTCGATCCCAATTCGGCAGACCACCAGCGCATGACACAGGGCGCGCAACGTGAGCTCTCCGCCGATCTCGTCGGACAATACGTCGCTCGGCTGGAAGACGATCTGGGCGCCTCGGTAAACGCTTCGGTGCTGGCGCAAGCTACAGGCAACAGCGCGCCGGATACGAATTAATGCAGTTCGAGCCTCCGGCCGCATCGTTCGCAACGCGATATGCAGCGGGCGAACCGCAGGTCGTATGGACGACGCTGGTCGCAGATCTGGAAACGCCGGTATCGGCTTTTCTCAAGATCGCCGGCTCACGACCGTCGAGCTTCCTATTGGAATCCGTCGAAGACGGCGCCGTTCGCGGGCGCTACTCCATCATCGGGCTCGAGCCCGATGTCATATTCCGCATCAATGGCCGTCGAGCAGAGATCAATTGCTCGGCGCAGACCGACCTGCGGGCGTTCACGATCCTCGAGGATCCGCCGCTAGTCGCGCTGCGAACCTTTCTGCACGAAAGCCGGATCACACTGCCCGACGCCCTGCCACCGATGGCGGCCGGCGTGTTCGGCTACCTTGGCTACGATGTCGTTCGATTGATCGAAGAGCTGCCGCCGCCGCGCGATGATCGGATCGGTATTCCCGATGCTGTCCTCATCCGTCCGACATTGATCCTGGTGTTTGATGCAGTCGAAGACAAGCTTACGATCGTCACGCCGGTTCGCAGCAAAAATGCAATGACTGCTCAAGCCGCATTGGCTGATGCGAGGAAACGTCTGTCAGCAGTCGTTCATGCGATGGACCGGCCGATCGCCAAGACGACGGAAATCGAAACCACGCCGTTGCATACGAAGCCCGCATCCAATACGACTCCGGCCGAATTCAAACGGATGGTGGCGCGCGCCAAAGACTACATCGCCGCTGGCGACATTTTCCAAGTGGTGCTCTCGCAACGTTTCGAGCTGCCGTTCGCGCTGCCATCTTTTGCGTTCTATCGCGCTTTGCGCCGCATCAATCCGTCGCCGTATCTTTATTTTTTTAATTTCAGCGACTTTGCCGTTGCTGGGTCCAGTCCAGAAATCATGGTCAAGACTGCCGCAGGTATCGTGACGATCCGCCCCATTGCCGGAACGCGCCCGCGGGGTGCGACGCCGCGGGAAGACCTGGCACTTGAGGCCGAGCTCCTCGCCGATCCGAAAGAGCGCGCCGAGCACCTCATGCTGCTGGATCTTGGTCGCAACGATGTCGGCCGGGTTGCTGAAATCGGCAGCGTCAAAGTCACCGAACAGTTCTTGGTCGAGCGCTATAGCCAGGTGATGCACATCGTTTCAAACGTCGAGGGCGCGTTGCGGAAAGATTGCGGCACCCTCGATGCCCTGGCGGCTGGATTCCCGGCTGGTACGGTCTCCGGCGCTCCGAAAATACGCGCCATGCAGATCATCGACGAACTCGAAAAAGAAAAGCGGTCGCTCTATGCCGGCTGTGTCGGATATTTTTCGGCCGGTGAGCAGATGGACACGTGCATTGCTTTGCGCACGGCGCTGCTCAAGGACGGCAAGATGTACGTTCAAGCCGGCGCCGGTATCGTTGCCGATTCGGAGCCGGAGTTTGAGCAGCAGGAATGCATCAACAAAGCCAGGGCGCTGTTTCGCGCCGCCGATGAGGCGAAGCGATTTGCCAGTACGGCAAAGCGGAGCGCCTAGCGGCCAAGAGTGCAAATTTCTCACCTCAGTTCCGTTTCCGGCAAGGCTAAAATTTACATCAGCTTGCGCCGCCTCTAAGATTGTTGCGGCAAGCAACCGCTTGGGGGGAGCGAATGTGCGAGATTTGCGAGAATGCCGGTCGCGTGACGCGACGCGGCACGCTGACCATGACAGCATCGGCAGTGGCGGCAGCCTTGATCGGTCGACCGGCCCTGGCCGCGAAAGATAAAACACCGCCAAAGCCGCAAAACGTTATTTCTCCGGATGCCGCACTCGATCGTCTGAACAAAGGCAATGGCCGCTACATTCACGGAACCACTGCGCGGCACGACTTCGCCCACGAGCGCGAAGCGCTGAGTGGAGGCCAAAATCCATTCGCTGCCATTCTGAGTTGCGCGGATTCACGTATTGCGCCCGAACTTTGTTTTGATACCGCACGCGGCGACTTGTTCGTTTGCCGCATCGCCGGCAATTTCGCCAGCGACGAAATGATAGCCAGCCTGGAATATGCGGTGCAGGTGCTCAAAACGCCATTGATCATGGTGCTCGGACACGAGGCCTGCGGCGCGGTCGACGCCACTATCAAGTCAGTGAAGGACGGCTCGACATTGCCGGGTCATCTGCCTTCGCTCGTCGCCGCACTCAAGCCGGCGGTCGACGCGGTGCAGGGACAAAGCGGCGACACGCTGGCCAATGCGATCCAGCGCAACGTCACGCTCAATGTCGACCGCCTCAAAAATACCGGGCCGATCCTGAGCGCATTTGCCGGCGACAACAGAATCCGCGTGGTCGGCGGAGTTTATCAGTTGAGGACAGGACAGGTGCAATTGCTCAGTTAAACAGCGGCAGAAAATGCGCGCGGTCAGGCGCCGGTTTCGCCTCTCATCGAGCGGGAACGGCACTTCGACTGAAGAAGCGCAGTCTCCGAAATACCGCGCGGGATAACGGGATCAGCAAACATCCGAGAACTGCCATAGCGCCGAGCAGAATCGGATATTGGATGATATCGGCGTAGACGAGCGCCAGACCGCGGAGATAGATCACTCCGCTGAAGGCGACGATCGCCGCGAGATAAGCTGTGCCTAAGAACAGCGCGGCGAGCGCCTTCGGCATCTCACGAAGGTTATCAGGGTCTGCGAGCTCCGGGCTGCTCTGCGGCCTGCGCTTGCGTTCCTTGTCTCGCGCCCGCGGCAGCAATTCTGCCTCGAGCTTGGCGATTGCAGCCTCCAGCGCCGCCTGCTCGCGCGTGATCGTCAGCGCCGAAATTTTGGGATTTTGCCTGCGCAGTTCGGCAATAATGATGCTCCGCGCGCGCTCGTATAATTCTTCGCGCGCAGCACTATCACCGGTCTCAAGACTTACGACCGCACGAGCGAGCACTGAGTAGTAATCAGCCATTCGGTCGTCCCCTGACCGAAACACCAGCCCAGTATTAAGCGGGCGCGCCGTGAAATCCAGTGTCGATTGCTGCACCCCGGCGGTCGGCTGTGCAACGCGCATCGGCTGATCTTTGGGTAGCGGTCCCGGATCGGATTTCGCCGATCGGCGATGTGTGATCGCGTTTGAACAGACCGACCCAAGTTCTGGTGCACCCGCCGGTGCGTGGAACTTCCGGCGCAGCAACGACTTATTGCGTCGGGCGTCGAGTGAAGGGCGCGGTTCGTCTCTGGAGGAACAATGGACAAGAAGCTAGCCGGCCTGCTGGGAGCGGCCGCAGCCCTGACTACGATGAGCGCCGCCCAGGCGGCTCCGGCGCGCGGGCCGGAACTCCCGCAAGCGACCAGCTATCGCGACCTTCTCGATCCGATTCCAAACGCTTTGCCTCTGCTGAAGGCGGACGATCAACGGATGGCGCAGAACGGGGCCACTCGGACCGCCCAGGTTGTGATCGGGCACCATCATCATCACCACCATCATCATGGCGCCCGCGTCTATGTGCGCGTCGGGCCGCACGGGCACCGTCACCACCACCACCACCATCATCATCATCACCATCGCGGCTACTAACGAGGCGAAAGGGCGTCCATGCGGACGCCCTTCGCCCATGCGCGACGGAGATGGGTGACATCACGGCACGGGACGGAGCGCGCGCGGCGATCAAACGCGCGGCCGCAAATCCGGCCTCAAACCGGGCTGGCGAATGATTTTTCCAGCAAGTTGATTTCCAGAAAGAGACGGCGCGCGCTAGATCAGGTTTCGGGCCCAGGACACTGTGGCACCCCAAGCCATCGCCAAGCCCGAGCCGTACCACCACGAATCCTGGTGAAATGTTTCGTAGATTGCGATCGCGCCGACCACCACGACCGACATAGCCAAACCAGTTTTGAGGGTTGCGTTCACGTCAAACCGCTCCGCGCCAAAGCGGCAACACGGTTGCGACGTTTTGGTTCCTTGCTGCCGAGCAGTCGTAGCGCTCGTGAACCGGTCAGCTTGCCGGAATGAAGCGGTACCCATCGGCCCAGCGCCGGACGCGAGCCGTCGAGGGGCTGGGAAAGTGGGTGACGCACATGATCGTGGGCTCCTCGCAAAAACGATCAAAAATGGTGCGCCTGGTCGCGCCGGCTTGCGTGGAATCGTAATCGGACATCATCCCGAGGTCCGGGTATTTTCCCTGCAATGGGGAATGGATCATATCTCCGGTGATCAGTGCCTCCGCTCGGGTGCGCCCGACCAGCACCGAGAAATGATCGATCGTGTGGCCCGGGGTCGGAAGGAGTCTGATCGAATCATCGAACACGAAATCGCTGGTGACGATTTTTGCGCGTTTGGCTTCGATGACCGGAAGCACCGAATCGGTGATCCACGGAACCGACTGCGGATTCTCCTTTTCCCGCTCCGTCCAATGCGCCAGCTCGCGATCCGCCATGATATAGGTCGCGTTCGAAAAGGTGGGCACCCATCGCCCGTTTTCCAGGCGCGTGTTCCAGCCGACGTGATCGGTATGCAGATGCGTGCACATCACATAGTCGATGTCGTCTACGATCAGGCCGGCAGCCGTCAGGCCTTTTTCGAAACGATCGCTGTCCAAATTGTTCCAGAACGGGCGCGCCGGTCGCGGCTTATGGTTGCCGACACAGGCATCGACGAGAATGTTGCGACGGGGCGTCTTGATTACGAAGCTCTGAATGCAAAGCACCAGCTTGTCCTGGCGATCGACAAATTGCGGCTGCAACCACTCCCGGTTCTCGTCGAGGAGTTCTTTGGTGAGCTTCGGGAAAAAGCTGAGCGCATCAAAAAACGACCCCTGCTGTTCGACGATGGGGTGGATTGTGATCTCGCCGAGCGTTAGCGGGCTAATCATGGTGATGGCTCCCTGTTTCAATACTACTCGTATGGCGGCTTAAAGACAGCAAGCACAAACTCGCAATTATTAGAGCGCGCTGTTCGCCGCGCGCAATCGTCGCGCCATAACGCGCATTACGTTCAGGGCAAAATAGGGCGTGTTGCTGATCAGAAACAAAAACTGCTTTTCGCTGACCGCGACGAGCCTGGCGTCGGTCGCGGCGATTGCCGTCGCGCTACGCGGCGCGTTGTCGATCAAGGCCATTTCGCCAAAAATACTGTATTGCGGAAGCGTCTCAAGGAGCCGATTGCCGAGGCGAATCTCGACCTCCCCGCTCTGAACAATGAACAATTCTTGCGCGGGCTCGCCTTCCCGGAAGATGACATCGCCAGCTTTGAAGTCGCGCGCGGGAACGCCGGCACCTGCCAGAAGCCGAAAATCGACCGGCGGGTTCACCATATCGGCACTCCGAGCGTTGGGGGTCTGCGCCTATAAGCTCTCTGGAAAGCCTACCCGCCTTCGCCCGGAGCGCGATGAATCGGGTCGACCCACAGGACCGTCTGCGGCTTCTCTATCGGCTCAATATCGAGGTTGATCGCGATGGCTTCACCATCGCTGCGCACCAGGACGCATTCCAGGATTTGATCAGGACTGGCGTTGATTTCCTGGTGCGGCACGTAAGGCGGAATAAAAATGAAATCGCCGGGATTGGCCTCGGCGGTAAATTCCAGTCGCTCGCCCCACCGCATCCGCGCTTTGCCGCGCACCACGTAAATTATGCTTTCCAGATGGCCATGATGATGGGCTCCCGTCTTCGCGTCGGGCTTGATCGTTACCGTGCCGGCCCACAGCTTTTTGGCGCCGGCACGAGCGAAGTTGATCGCTGCTTTGCGATCCATTCCCGGAGTGGACGGCACGTTGGGATCAAGCTGATCGCCCGGTATGACGCGAACGCCATCGTGCTTCCAGCGCTCGGAGCAGTCAGCCGTCATTCGCCGCCATTCTCCTGGGTGTCTTCGGTCAATCGTTCGACCGAGGCGACGCGCTCGCCTTCAGCCGTAGTGAATACAATGACCCCTTGGGTCGAGCGGCCGGCGATGCGGATCCCGTCGACCGGGCAACGGATCAGCTGACCGCCATCTGTGACCAGCATGATCTGGTCGCTTTCCTCCACCGGGAACGACGCCACCAGCCGTCCGTTCTTCTCCGTAATCGCCATGGCGACGATGCCTTTGCCGCCGCGTCCGGTGGTGCGGTATTCGTAAGACGAGGTGCGCTTGCCAAAGCCTTTTTCGGAGATCGTGAGTACGAACTGCTCGGCCGCCGACATTTCGACATAGCGTGTTTCGCCGAGTTCGATCGCGCCCTCGGCCTCCTCCTGGTCGACGCCGATCTCATCGCCGTTGCCGTTGCCACCCCGCCGCACTGCGCTCGCGCGCTTCAAATACGCGGCTCGCTCCTCGGCCGTGACATCGAGATGGCGCAGGATTGAAAGCGAAATTACCTTGTCGCCGTCAGCGAGATTGATTCCGCGCACGCCCATCGACGTGCGACCCTGGAAAACGCGCACGTCGGTTACCGCAAAGCGGATGCATTGTCCGGCAGCCGACGTGAGCAGCACGTCGTCGTTTTCGGTGCAAATTTGCACATCGACGATGGCGTCGCCTTCATCGAGCTTCATGGCGATGATGCCAGATCGCCGCACATCGGCGAAATCCGACAGTTTATTCCGTCTTACGGTGCCGCGCGTGGTCGCGAACATCACGTCGAGCTTGTCCCACGTGCTTTCGTCTTCAGGCAACGGCATGATCGTCGTGATGTTTTCGCCCTGCTCGAGCGGCAGGATGTTGATCAAGGCCTTGCCTCGCGCCTGCGGCGCCGCTTGCGGCAGTCGCCAGACCTTTTCTTTGTAGACCTGGCCCCGCGAAGAGAAGAACAGCACCGGAGTATGCGTTGAGGCGACGAACAGACGCGTGACGAAATCCTCGTCGCGCGTCTGCATGCCGGAACGCCCCTTGCCGCCGCGCTTTTGCGCCCGATACGTCGACAGCGGCACGCGCTTGACGTAGCCGGCATGCGAGACGGTGACGACCATGTCCTCGCGCTGGATCAGATCCTCGTCTTCCATCTCGCCTTCTTGATCAAGGATCACCGTGCGCCGCGGCGTGGCGAATTCGGTTTTGATCGCGGCAAGCTCCTGCTTGATGATCGCCTGGATGCGGGCGCGCGAGCGCAGCACGTCGAGATAATCGGCGATCTCTTCGGCGAGCTTGTCGAGCTCGGCCTTGATTTCGTCGCGCCCGAGCGCGGTCAACCGCTGCAGACGCAAATCCAGAATTGCTTTGGCCTGCTCCGCCGATAGCCGCGTCGTGCCTTCGCGCGACACCACGTGACGTGGATCGTCGATCAAGGTGACCATGGCGGCCACATCGCGCGCCGGCCAATCGCGACCCATCAATTGTTCGCGCGCCTCGTTGGCGTCTTTGGCGCCCCGGATCAGCTTGATCACTGCGTCAATATTGGCAACCGCGATAGCAAGCCCGACCAGCACGTGAGCCCGGTCGCGGGCCTTGCCGAGAAGATGCTTGGTACGGCGATAAACAACCTCTTCGCGGAAAGCGATGAACGAGGTCAGCAGGTCCTTCAGGTTCATCACCAGCGGACGGCCGCCATCGAGCGCGACCATATTGGCGCCGAATGACGATTGCAGCGCGGTAAACCGATAGAGCTGGTTGAGAACGACGTCCGGAACGGCGTCGCGCCGCAATTCGACGACAACCCGATAGCCATGGCGGTCGGATTCATCGCGCAGCGCGCCAATACCTTCGATCTTCTTGTCGCGCACCAACTCGCCGATGCGCTCCACCAGGTGCGCTTTATTGACCTGGTAGGGAATCTCGCTCACGACGATGGCCTCGCGCTCGCCGCGTAAGGTCTCGAACTCCACCTTGCCGCGCATCACGATGGAGCCACGGCCGAGGTGGTAGGCGGCGCGTATGCCCTGCCGGCCCAGAATGATGCCGCCGGTCGGAAAATCTGGCCCGGGCACGATCGCAATGAGATCGTCGATCGAGAGCGCCGGATCGTCGATCAGCGCCGTGCAGGCGTCGATGATCTCGCCGAGATTGTGCGGGGGGATGTTGGTCGCCATGCCGACGGCGATGCCGCCGGCGCCATTGACCAGAAGATTGGGAAAACGCGCCGGCAACACCGAGGGCTCCCGCTCGGTGCCGTCGTAATTGGCTTGGAAATCGACGGTGTCCTTGTCGATGTCCTCCACCAGCGTGCCGGCCACGCGCTCCAGCCGCACTTCGGTGTATCGCATGGCCGCCGGCGCATCGCCGTCGACCGAACCGAAATTGCCCTGGCCATCGATCAATGGCAGGCGCATGGAAAAATCCTGCGCCATGCGCACGAGCGCGTCGTAGACCGCCTGATCCCCGTGCGGATGATATTTACCGATGACGTCGCCGACGACGCGCGCCGATTTCCGGTAGCCTTTGTTCCACTCGTAGCCGCTCTCGTGCATCGAGTAGAGAATGCGCCGATGGACCGGCTTGAGCCCGTCGCGCGCATCCGGCAGCGCACGCGCTACGATCACGCTCATCGCGTAATCGAGGTAGCTCTTCTTCATCTCCTCCGTGATCGACACGGGGCGAATATCGGACGGCGCACCGCCATTGCCGCCGTCATCCGGCGG
>JBQCCX010000234.1:0-8056 GCA_051961815.1 Xanthobacteraceae bacterium | reverse complement strand
GTCGACAGCGAAGAGAAGCTGATCGAGCGCGTCAAATTCATTCACGAGCGTATCGGCACCGCCGCGATTGCCGAACAATATATCGAAGGCCGGGAGATTTATGTCGGCATCGTCGGCAACGAGCGCTTGCTGGTGCTTCCGGTTTGGGAGCTGCAATTCAAGAACATGCCGCAGGGCGACTGGCTGATTGCGACCGAAAAGGTCAAACACGACACCGATTATCAGGAGCGGCGCGGCATCCTGCACGGCCCGGCCAAGGATCTTGCCCCGGAATTGACGACGCGGATCCAGCACTTGGCCAAGCGCATTTATCGCACGCTTGAACTCGACGGCTATGCCCGGATCGATTTTCGCCTCGCGGCCGACGGCACGCCCTATTTTTTAGAAGCCAATCCCAATCCGGAAATCGCCGAAAGCCAGGAATTCGCGACCGCGGCCCGTCACGTCGGCATTAACTACTCAGATCTGCTGCACCGTATCGTGGCGCTTGGCATGCGGCGCGGGGCAACGAGCGTGATCCCGGTCCCGGCATAGACATGGAGGCAGCGCTTGGCCTCCCGGTTATGCGCTCCTGTGCCGCTCGCGTCCGCGCCCGCTATGCGCCGCCTCGTGTTTGGAGACGGCGTGCCCTTCGCGAGCGAGATGCGTGGCGCCGTGTTTGGCGTCGTGCTTGGACGCCTGTGCTTCGCGCGCAATCTGCGAGCCCTCGCGTTTGGCGTCGCGCTTCGACGCCTGCACTTGGCGCGCGATCTGCGAGCCCTCGCGTTTGGCTTCGCGCTTTCCCGTCGGCTTGGACGAATGCCTTTCAACCCGGCTCGCTACATGCACGCGCGCGTGTTTGCTTTCAAGCGGCGGTTGAGCCGGCGCGGCCGCCTGATCGGCCACGTCCGGCCTGGGTGTTTGTTGGTTTGCCGCAGCCTGTTCCTGCTCGAAGTTGGCGAAAGCAGGCAGGGTGCGGCACGGCAAACGCGGCACGAAGGTCACGGCGCTGTTGTCCACCGGCGTTGTTTTCCAGGCTTCCACCGAAAGCCCGGTGACGCGCACGACATAGTCGCGGGTTTCGCGCGGCAGGCTGGCGCGGCGCTCCAGCCATTCGATCACCCGGTGCGCGCCGGCGTTATAAGCGGCGGCGACAAAACCCAGATTGCCGAATTGCATCCGCAGGCGCTGTAAAAACCGTGCCGAGGCGGGGATCGCCTGCATCGGGTCGAACGGATTGGCAAGGCCGGTTTCGACCGCGGTTTTGGGCATGAATTGCGCAATGCCCTGCGCGCCTTTTTTGCTGACGTCGTCGGCGCGCAGCCGGCTCTCCTGCCAAAGCAGATTGGCGAAGAACGGCACCGGCAAATCATTGTCCTGGGCCGAGCTGAAAAGCGTGTTGCACACATTATCCAGCGGCGTCGGCTGCCGTGGAGCAACAGTCGGCGTCTCAACTTGGTTATCCACGCTGGCGTCCTCGAGCTCGGAACTAAGCGAGGCCAAGCGCAGCTGAGCGCCGCGATCCTGCGGTCTGAGGAGTTCGACGCGCAGAACGCGCGGTCCGAGCGACGCCAAGCTTAAACGATCGGCTCTACCGGTGGAGGACTCGATCTGCACAAGGTCATCAAGTGCGTCATGGTGAAAGCGACTGCCGGCGCGAAACAGCGAATATTCTGGCTCCGGCGCCGCTCCGCTCAGACCAAGCAGCAGGATCGCAAAGACAAGAATAGCGCGCATTCCCCGTTCCCTCACATACGGCTGGGCGACGGCGCCGCCCGGGCGCCGCGTAAGGCGGTGATGAGAGATTTCCCCTCGTCGACTGCGATCGATCCAAATTGCCTCGTGGCCTCGCGACCCGGCCGAATAGGTAATTCAGATCAAACGATCACATCCCACCCTTAAGCGTTTGGCGTGACTCTCGATCGCGATTGCCGCGCGCTGAACGCCGCCGCGATTGCGACTGGTCGAATCGAGACACACGGGTGCGGCTCATGGCGGTCCAAGGGGGCGACTTTTTGAACGCAATGTGAGGCGTACATGACGAATTGCGGCATTGCCGAAGCAACCGGAACTTGCCGCCGCGGAGCGGCCCGCTTGCTTGCATGCGGTAAGCCTTGGGCTACGATTGCGACCAAGGCCCGCCAGTGCCAATCGGCCCACTCGGAGATCCTCAGGCGGCCGGCAGCGGCAACGCCGTCAAATACCTGATTTAAAAGGCGATCTGCGGCCTGGACCGCTGACCTGCGATGAATGAGAGCGAGCAAAAAACCGCGTTGCGACGTGCCGTGCATAGCCCCGCGCGGGGCGAAATTCATTATCAGTCCGGCTTCGGCAATTACTTCGCCAGCGAGGCGGTTCCGGGAGCTTTGCCGGTGGGGCGCAATTCGCCGCAGCGTCCGCCACACGGGCTTTATGCCGAACTGATTTCGGGAACCTCGTTCACCGCCCCACGCCACGACAATCGGAGAACCTGGACCTATCGCATCCAGCCCTCCGTCGTGCATCGGCCCTATGCGCGCATCGACAACGGTCTGATCCGTAGTGCGCCCTTTAACGACGCCGATGCTACTCCGACCCAGCTACGCTGGAGTCCGATCCCGATCCCCGACAAGGCCACCGATTTCGTCGAGGGGCTCGTGACCCTCGCTGGCAACGGCGATGTCGCGATGCAGGCCGGCATCGCGGTTCACCTTTACGCCGCCAATCGCTCGATGAGAGACCGCTACTTCTATAATGCTGACGGCGAGCTGCTTATCGTGCCGCAGCAGGGGCGCACCCGCCTGATCACCGAACTCGGCACGATCGAAACTGCCAGCGGCGAAATCGCGGTCATTCCGCGTGGCTTGCGCTTTCGCGTCGAACTGCCGGATGGACCATCACGGGGTTATGTCTGCGAAAATTACGGACCCATGTTCCGTCTCCCCGAGTTGGGCCCGCTCGGATCGAACGGGCTCGCCAATCCGCGCGATTTCCTCAGCCCGGTGGCTGCCTATGAAGACACCGACACCCGCAGTCTGTTGATCTCGAAATTCCAGGGCAACCTCTGGGCGGCGGAGATGGATCATTCGCCGCTGAATGTGGTTGCCTGGCACGGTAATTTGGCGCCGTACAAATACGACTTGGCGCGCTTTATGGTGATCGGCACGGTCAGTTTCGATCACCCTGATCCGTCGATCTACACCGTGTTGAGCGCCCCGTCCGATGTGTCCGGCACGGCTAATGTGGATTTTGTCGTCTTCCCGCCGCGCTGGCTGGTCGGCGAGGACACCTTCCGGCCGCCGTGGTTTCATCGCAATACGATGAGCGAGTTTATGGGCCTGTTGCACGGCGCCTACGACGCCAAGGCCGAAGGCTTTTTGCCCGGCGGCGCCAGCCTGCACAATTGTATGACTGCCCATGGCCCCGATGCCGAGACCTGGGAGCGGGCCAGTCGCGCCGAACTTAAACCGCATAAGCTGGAAGACACCATGGCGTTCATGTTCGAAAGCCGTTACGCCATGAGACTCACCCGATATGCCGTCGAATCTTCAGAGCTGCAGCATGACTATTTCGAGGGTTGGCAAGGCTTGGCCAAGCACTTCTCCGAACCCTCGTAATCTCGCCTCTCGGTCGCTTGCCATGTCCGCAGCTGGTTCGCAGCTTCGATCCGGCAAAACGCATCACTCACAGATTAGGAATCCGCAATGCTGCTGTTGAAACGATCCTTCCTGATAAGCGCCGCGGTGGCGGTGATGCTGATCGGCGGTGCCGCCGTCGCCGTGGCTCAGAATTATCCGACCCGGCCGATCACCGCGATTGTGCCGTTCGCCGGCGGCAGCGCCAGCGACGTGGTCAGCCGCATCCTGTTCGAGCGGATGTCGAAATCCTTAGGACAACCGATCGTGGTCGAGAATCGGCCGGGCGCCGGCGGCAATAGCGGCACCGCCGATGCGGCCAAAGCAGCGCCCGATGGCTATACCATTGTCGGCGGCGGATCCGGCCCGGTAGCGGCGAATGTCACGCTTTACAAGCAGCTCGATTACGATCCGCAAAAGGATCTGGTGATTATTTCGCCGTTCGCATCATTCACGATCGTGGTGGTTGCCAGCAGCAAGCTGCCCGTCGGCAACCTGCAAGAATTGATTGCCTATGCAAAAGCCCACCCGGGCGAACTCAATTTCGGGTCCGTCGGCATCGGCAGTTCACAGCATCTTGCCGGCGAATTTTTCGCGCAGCTCACCGGCGTGAAGATCACGCATGTTCCATATCGCAATATCGGCCAATACGTGCCGGACCTGATGTCCGGCCAGGTGCCGCTCGGGTTTCAATGGTATCCCAATGTGTCGGCCGCGCTGGCTGCGAAGGGCGCCAAGGCGCTTGCCGTCGCCGGCAGCAAACGGCTCGACGCTTTGCCGGATGTGCCGACTGCGAAAGAAGCCGGCCTGCCGGAATACCTCGTCTCCGGGTGGTTTGCGCTATTGGCGCCGCGCGGCACGCCGCCGGCGATCGTTGCGAGGCTCAACAATGAAATGAAAGCGGCGATTGAGGATCCGACGGTGCGCGCGCGCTTTGCGCAGCAGGGGGCCGAAGCGATCTATATGACGCTGGATGAATCCAAAAAATTCATCGGCGATGAGATCGTGAAATATCACGATATCGTCGCCAAAGCGGGCATTGCGCAAATCGAATGATGGATCGGGCGCGGCGCTAAATCGATTTTTTCTGGCTTCCACTGACGCGCAAAACAATCGGGAACGGCGGTGAAGCCGTTCCCGATCTTCAACTCTTAAGCTCGTCGACCTGATCTGCGCCGGTCAGCCGATGCAGACATCGATCGGTCTCCACGCCCAAACGCCCGGCGCGACGTGGACCCAGGCCCAGGCGGTACAGCTATCCCAAGCGGTCAGGAATACCCAGTCGCCATGGAAGAAGCGCCGGAAGCGGAAGTGTCTGCCATGTTCGAAGAAGTTGCCGCTGACAACTCCGTGGTGATCATGATTGACCCCGTTGTGATCCCGATCGAAGTGGTCCCGATCGGCACGGTTGTATAGATGCTGGCCGTGGTCGCGATCCCGATCGCCGAAGCGTTGGTCGCGATCCCTGTCGCTCATGCGGTTATGATCCCGGTCGCCATAGCGCTCCTTGTTGAAGTTCTGACCGTTCATGGTTGTCGGGCCCTTGTTGTAAAGGCCGCTCGGCCCTCGGCTCGGTCCCATGGTGGAAAAATTGCTCGGTCCGCGGCCGGCGCTGAAGTTGCCTGGTCCGGCGCTTCCCGGGCCCGGCCCGGCGGCCGACATGCCTGCGCCTGGGCCAGGCCCTCCGCCGCCGCCCATGCCAGGTCCTGGACCTCTTCCGCCGCCTCCGCCTTTGTCCGCGGCGAAAGCCGTGGTCGCGAGCGCGAGCGCAATCGCCGTCGTGAATGCGAGTTTTTTCATTTGACGTTGTCCTCGTGTGTTTTTGCGAATTATGTCGCCCGTCCGAAAGACAACGAAGTTTGCCGTGCCTCGGGGAAAATCATTGGAACTTTTCAAGCAGATTGAGTGCGTCTAGCCGCAGGCATGAAAAAGCCGCCGCCCCGCAGACGAACCGTCCCGCGACAAGACCCGGTCGGGGCCGGGTCTTGTCGTATTCGCGATGGATCGCGCGGGTGCGCTACCGGTTTGAGCTTTGTTTGCCAGATTTGTCGGGAACCCAGCTACCGCTCCCTCGGTCGTATTTAAACCCGGGAGCGTTCTTGAGCGCGTCTTTGGTGGTATCGAGCGTCAAGTAAGTCTTGTCGTTCTTTTTTGTAGGTTTGATCGCGCTAAAGCTAACGGCGACGTCCTTCTCGCCGGCGCCGAGGAAACCGCCGACGCCAACGATCGCCGCGTCGATCTGACCGCTCGGGCTGACCAGCACGTCCATGATCTCACCGATCTTTTGCTGACTGGGATCGTAGACGTTCTGTTTGTACCAGTCGGTCACCGTTCGGCTGCTCGACGGAATATTGTTCATCAGTTCCGTTCGGTTAGTGGACGGCTGTTGGGCGAATGCGGCGCTGCTTACAATCAACGCGCCAATGGTGGCTATTGCTAACGTCTTCATATGGATCGACCTCCGATAGTTGGATCGCTGCGTCAACGTGTGGAATCGCATCTGGTGCCGTCGATTTCAGCTTTTGCCGCCAACAAAAATTATGTTTCGATGGAAACGATTGCGCTGTTCCAGAAACCAATCTTGCGGTTACCGGGTTACCCTATCGCTTGCGTAGCGGCGGGACGTGCCCGTCGCGCCAAACAGCAGGGAGATGCCCCGAGAGCGAATAGCCTCAGGCTCGGGTGCGTCTCCTTGCGCGGATCTCAAATTCAATCCGGCGCTGCGCCCGGTGCCGTCCTTTCATGAAAGCGGCTGCGTATGAGCGCAGGATCTGGTCCGCCCCGTCGTCGATCCTGACCGGCACAAGGGTGCTCAGCCTGACATCGTTATTCTTTAATATCCGCATAAAGTGTGCAGGACTTAAATGGGAGGGGAGCCTGACCCGGGCAGCAATATTGGCAGGGACCGTCGCGGCGATCATTCTGCTCGGTCTCGCGGCGGCATACGCCGAACCCTATCCAAACCGGCCCATCGTGCTCGTTATTCCGCTGCCGCCCGGCGGCACCAACGACATTATGGCCCGCGCCGTCGCCGACAAGATGAGCGATGCGCTCGGACAACGGATCGTCATAGAAAACCGCAACGCCGGCGGCAGCGGCACAGTGGGAACGCGCGAAGTCGCGCGCGCTGCGCCCGACGGTTACACAATTATTCTCGGCTACACCTCCACGCTGGCGACCGGTCCCCACATTTTCAGCAATGCCGGCTACGATCCGCGTAAGGACTTCGCGCCGCTCGGGCTGATTGCATCGGCGCCTGCCTTGTTGCTCGTCCATCGCGATCTGCCAGTTCGCGGCGTGAGCGAACTGATCGCGCTGATGAAAGCTTCAAAGGAGCCGTATCAAGTCGCAACGCCGGGCGCCGGAACCGTCAACTACCTCGCTTCGGTGCTGTTCGCGCAGCAGGCCGGGGTCCAGGTCCAGCAGATTATCGAGAAGGGCTCCAATCCGCTCATCACGGATATGATGGGCGGCTTCGTCAAAGTCGGATTCAATCCGATTCCGGTCTCGCGTCCTGCACTCGACGGCGGCTATGTTCGTGCTTTGGCTGTTACCTCGAGCAAACATTCAAGCTTGATGCCGGATCTGCCGACGCTCGCGGAATCCGGCTTGCCGGGGTTCGACGCCACTTTGACGTATGGCTTGCTGGCCCCGGCGGGAACGCCCCGCGCAATCGTGGAGCGCCTCAACAAGGTACTGCGCGCGGCCGTCGCCAGCGACGAGGTCCGCGCGCGCATTATAGCCGAAGGCGGCGAGCCCGAATCGACCACGCCAGAACAGCATGCTGTCGTGATCGACCGCGAGGATTCAAAGTGGTCGGCGGTGATCCGCGCGGCCGGTATTGAGGCCCGATGACGCCAAACTCAGCCGTTTAGAGCCGCCGGCCAAATCCGCCGCGCAGGCCGTGCGTCAAAAGCGAGATGACGAACAGCACCAGCGCCACAAAGAATACGATTTTCGCAATACCCACCGCGGCTCCCGCAATACCGCCAAAACCCAAGATGCCGGCGATGAGGGCGATGATTAAAAGAGTAATGACGAGGCTCAGCATATGTGCGCTCCGCATCCAAAGTTGCCGAGCAGTAAACTCGCCACAACCAGCGCGGTTCCGCGCGACGGTCAGGCCTGGTCGGGATCATTGCGTGGCGGGAACAGCAAAATTCCGAGCACAAGCAAAAGAGTAAGGACCGTGTAAACCTGAAGTTCCGTATTGTGCAGCGCAAGCGCGAACTGACCGCAAAGCCGGTCAAGGTCCGCAAATAGTGAGCCAGTCATCGACATTGCCCCTCGTCTGTGCCGACCCGCAGGCGGCACGCCTGCAATCGTCTGCGAAACGAGCGAAAGTGTGACACGTGGGCGGGAGAACGAGCCTCGCCGGCCTCGCGTCGCGATCGAGGCAGATCCTTTCGGAATTTACCGGGAGGCGACAATCTCGCGACATAGGAGTCATCTGCCCGCCGCGC
>JBQCCX010000233.1:0-2095 GCA_051961815.1 Xanthobacteraceae bacterium | reverse complement strand
GGAATGCCCAGCACCACCGGCCGCCGCTCGTACTTGGCGATGTGGAAAGCCTCGCGCACGTAGTCCATCATGCGCGGCACGCTATGCGCGGCGATGTAAAGAGCCCCCGTTGCGGTCACCAGCGGCGCCTGGTCGATGTACTGGTTGTAGAATTTGGCGTTGATCGGCGACTCGCCGGCGAACACAACCATCGGCAGATGGGCGCGAACCGCGGCCGGCAACGCCGTCATCAACTGGGTCACGCCAGGGCCACACGTGACCGAGGCAACGGCGAGCTTTCCGGTTGCCACGTTGTAGGCTGTCGCCGCCGCGACAGTGCAGTGCTCGTGCCTGACGTGGACCGTATGCACGGCCGGCAGTTTGGCAAAGGCCGTGGACCAGTGCATGTTGCCGTCGCCCATCAGGACGAACTGCGTGTCGACTCCCTCCGCCAGGAACGCTTCTGCGAGGGCCTCGTACAGTTTGGGCATGGGCGCGGTCTCACTTGGATCAAGAGGTGATCTGGTCGGCAACAAGCATGCCCGGCGAAGTCAAGTCAATTCGATTGAAGCATTCGTGTCCGCTACCCCAAAAGCAAACTTTTCTCGTGGCGCTGCATTTGCTCTACGTCCGCCCAGCTTGATTAAGGAGCCGCCTAAGCGGTTGCGCAGTACTAATAAACCTGCGGCGGCCCGTTATGCGGGCTGATTGCTGCCCAAAAGCTGTCGTATTAAGGACGGTATGACGCGGGCGGAATTCATCTCGGCTTCACGCCAGGGATTGCGCGACGGCCTACGCCGTCTTCACGAATTCACCGCGCGGATTCTCATTTGTCTGTGGCGCGGGACCGCATTTGCCGTTTCCCTGTTGACCGGCCGCAAGGTCGCGCCGCTGTTTTTCAAGCTCGCGGCACGCAATCTTTTTCACGACCGGCTGCGCTTTGCCGCGACCATCACCGGCATCGTCTTTTCGATGGTGCTGGTGACCGTGCAAATGGGGCTGTTTGTCAGTTTCCGCACCATGGTTACAACCATGATCGACCATGCGCCGGCCGATCTGTGGATCATGCCGCTTGGCACCAAATGCTTCGAGGATCCGGCTCTGCTCGACGAGCGCGAACGCTTTCGCGCCCTGTCGGTCCCTGGCGTGGCAGAAGCGCTGCCAGTGCTTGTCAGCTTTGCGCAGTGGCACATTCCGAAGGGCGGCACGACACCGGTGCTGCTGATTGGTTCGGATCGCAATGAGCTCAGCCTGCAGCCCTGGAACGTCGTCGGCGGCGATGTCCATGACCTCTCCATTCCCGACGCCGTAGCGGTTGACCGGTCCTATTTTGAACGGCTCGGAACCAGCGGGCTTGGCGACACCGTCGAGATCAGGGATCTGAAGGCCAGGATCCGCTTGGTGACCCAGGGCATTCGCTCGTTTACGACTACGCCTTTTGTCTTCGCACCGCTCGATCGAGCACGGAGCTATGCGGGCATCTCCGCAAACAAGGCCACTTACCTGCTAGTGCGTCTCCAGGGCGGCGCCGATGCCGAACGCGTGCGCACGCATCTCAATCAAACGCTTGCCAAAGCCGAAGCCTTGACGCCGGATGCGTTTCGCAGCCGCAGCCGCTCGTTCTGGCTGTTTGGGACCGGCGCCGGCGCCGCGCTGTTCGCCGGCGCCATCCTCGGCATGATCGTCGGCATCGTCATTGTCGCCCAAACGCTCTATGCCAGCACCAAGGAATTCTCAAACGAATTTGCGACCCTGCGCGCAATCGGCTCATCCGGCCGGTACGTCTACACTGTAATTATTCTTCAGGCGCTCATGAGCGCAGCGATTGGTTTTGGCGTGGCTGCCGCAATCGGCACGGTCATCGTCAAAGCCACCGCAGATTCCGCTCTCCCCGTGCTTATTCCTGCTGGCCTGATGATAAGCCTGTTCTTGTTAACCGTGGCGATGTGCGTGGTTTCGGCGATCGCCGCCATCGTCCACATCATGCGCACGGATCCCGCAGTGGTGTTCACCCGATGAGCGATCCAGTGGTGCAAGCGACCGACGTCGTCAAATTTCTTGGCCAGGGTGCCGGAAAGGTGCAAGCGCTGCGGGGTGTGAGCCTGTCGCTCAACGG
>JBQCCX010000232.1:0-3597 GCA_051961815.1 Xanthobacteraceae bacterium | reverse complement strand
GTGTGCCAACAGGAGCTGAACTTATTCGATGACTTCATCGGCGCGGCTGACCAGGGTTGCCGGTAAATCGATCCCGAGTGCTCGTGCGGTTTTCAAATTGACGAGGAACTCGAAGCGAGTGGGAATTTCAAGCGGCAGATCGGCAGGCCGCGCGCCGCGCAGGATTTTAGCCACGAGATAAGCGGCGCGTTCGCCGATCTCGCTTTGCTTGGGTCCATATGACATCAGGCCGCCCTCGCGAACAACCGCACCAGTCTCGAAGATCGTCGGTAGCCGATTGGCATCGGCGAATTCGACGACGTGTTTACGGTTGAGCATCGTCAGCGCGTCGGACACCATAAGGATTGCTCCGGGCGGTTCACGCTGCATTTGCGCGAATGCATGATCGAAATCGTCCGGCTCGCGCACGCCCAACGCCTGCACCTTCACTCCGAGAATCCTGGCGGCGCTTTCCGCCGCCTGATATCGGAGCGTCATCCCCAGATCATCGGCGTTCCACAACATCGCGACGCTGCGAAGGTTCGGTACTGCGTCTTTGAGGATTTCCAGCCGCTTGGTGCTTAGGTCGGTTGATAATTCCGTCACGCCGGTCAAGTTGCCGCCGGGTCGCGCGAGCCCATCGACGAGACCTGTGGCAACCGGGTCGCCGGCGCCGGTGACAACAATTGGCACGGTATTGGTCGAATTCTTGGCTGCCAAAGCGGGCGGATAGCCGAAGGTGACAATCGCGTCGACATTGTCGGCCTTCAGTTCGGCGACCAGACCATCGAGCCGCCGCGGCTGCGCGTCGGCGGAGCGTTGCTCGAAAACGATATTTTGGTCCTCGACGAAACCCTGCGCCGCAAGCGCCGAGACCAGACTTTTTCTTCGCTCGTCGGTAGCGCCAATCACAGTGCCATTGGTGAGCAGCCCGACGCGATAGATCTTTCTGGATTGCTGTGTGCGTCCTTCGCTGGACCATGCGACGGCTCCGCAGCCAAACAGAATGATGAACTGACGCCGGTACATTCGATCACTCACCCATTGAGCAGAACTAGGGCGGTCACTTAGTAGCAATACAGTAAGGCAGCTCTTCGGCGCGACCAGCGCGCGCCGGACCGCTTGAACTATACCGAGCGGTGAAAGGGAGAGCTATGCTGCATGATCAAATAAAGCGCTTTGATGTTGCGCATCAGCTATTCGCTGCCGGATTTGCTCCGCGCGTCATCCGAGTTCGGCAGCTGCGGCGGTGCGTCGGCCGGCAGGGTGTTGCTCTTCTGGGTACTTTGCTCGGCCATCGCGAGCCAGGCGTTCGCCATTGCCAGTAGCGCACGCTTGCTTTTTGGATCGCGGAACCTGTGCGCGAGCGCGAGGCATTTTTCGGCGTTCGTGCGGTACCAGCTGATCCGTTCGGTCATGCGTCTTCCCACCGTGCAATTTCGCAGCGGCGCTCGGGCTTCTATGGTTTGTCGATTTGTGGCGAGGCGAGCGGCACGCCTGCAATTGTGCCGCCATTCCTTTCAACCTGATCGGCCAAAGCAAACCAGGCTTGCGCCATCGTAAGAACAGTCGCTCTGCGGTGGGCGTCCGGCAGTTCCTGCGCAATCTCGATACAGCGACCGGCGTATAAGCGGAATGTCGCGGTCAGTTCGGCAGGCGACATTACGCGCGTCCCCGATGTACAACACCAGGCCTATAAAGCTGTGTCGCCGTCCATGGTTCCGGGCCGTGCGGTCAAGCGGCGAATTTTTCACCACGCATCGCTGAGCATCGCCCGCGAAGGGCAAAAAATAATCGTCACTGAAACGTTGACCAACGTCACCGATAGCGTTACATAAGATCGAATCTCGTCCGACACGGACGCGGCCCAGGAGGCATTCCCGGATCGCGCGGGCGAGTGCGGTGCCCGCGGGCGGGCTTGCAACCCGCGCCCGGGCGGCTTTGGGCATCAACCTCCTGGCACTATGACCAGGATGCGCGGTGCGCGTTGGACTGGGACAGGCAGGGGCGGGTAATGCCGCTCAAAGGGATGCGCAAAACGTGTCCCCGCCGCGTCCCAGGAAGCCTGGCCCGAGGCTGAGTCCCTTGCGATGAAAGACTCCTTGGGACGAGAACCGCGGTGGAACGCTGATAGATGTGCGCCTGGCGATCCAGGCGCGGCCGTGCCCGTCTTCGGCACGGCAGAAGAGCCTTGCGTCTGTCGGCGTTTCGCCTCCGATTTTTTTAATTTCCGTTCTTTCCCGTTCGTTCCTTTCGTCATTGCCGGACTTGATCCGGCAATCCATGCAGAAGCTTCGCCTGCACGGCGCTTCCACCGGCGCTCGGGCACTGCGAGTCAGTATGGACCACCGGCACAGGCGTTCGAAGAACGCCGTTCTGCGAACGGCTATGCCCGGTGGTGACGATCTGTGAGAATCGCGTGCCATAGCTCGGGCGCAAAGATGCACCGCGAGAACAATGTCGCTCATCCTCCGGACCGCGCAACCAAGGCGCCCAACTGGTGTTAAGCTTAGGGCCTCCGAAGGAGGAATTTCGTCATGCAAACGACGACGAAAATGATTTTAGCGATTTGCTTTATTGGTGGGCTCGCGGCTGAAACGCTCACGCCTGTCTATGCTCAGCATCGCCATCGGACTTGGAATGGATGCCCGCGAGGTTGGACCGTGCAGGGTGGAAGATGCCAGCCCTACAGATGGGGTGGTAGCGGGTACGCCTGGGGTGGTGGCTGGAATAACAACTGGGGCGGTGGCTGGAATAACAACTGGGGTGGCGGCTGGAACAACAACTGGGGTGGCGGCGGGAACACCTGGACTGGATGCCCGCGAGGTTGGACGGTGCAGGGTGGAAGATGCGCGCCGTATCGATTCGGAAGGTGAGGCGAGCGGCGACGATTTTTTCTTGTTTTTCTTGGGCGCGGAAATGCGTCGCGCTCCGCGTAGCTGCGCCGCGCGTAGCGCGAAGCAGGATGGTGGGGGAGGTAGGACTCGAACCTACGAAGGCGTAAGCCAGCGGATTTACAGTCCGCCCCCTTTGCCGCTCGGGACACTCCCCCGCAACCAGGCTTGCGGGAATAACCGGGCTATATGGTTGGACGGGAATGTCTAGTCAATCAATATCGCAGCCGCTGCGTTCGGCCATTGCGGTTTTGCGAATGGGCGACACGCCGTAGTCTTGGCCATGAAATGTTGTGCCGGCGGCGCCAGCGGTAGCAGGTGAGGCATGCGAATTTTGGTCCGATACACTGGTTGTTTGGCGATGCTCGTCGCGGCCGCTGGCGCGTATCTCGCTTTTGCCAGCGATGAGTCGGCCCACGCGCAAATCACGCGGACCGTTCGGATCGTGGTTCCTTACGCCCCGGGCGGCACTGCCGACATTGTCGCGCGGCTGATGGCGGATCACGCCGGCCGCGCCGGCGGACCCACCATGATCGTGGAAAACCGGCCGGGGGCGGGTGGCGCGGTCGGCACCGAGACGGTCGCGCGCGCCGCACCGGACGGCGCGACGCTCCTGGTCGGCTCGACGCCGTGTCTGATCGATCCGCTGTTGCGAAGGCTCAACTCCGAGCCGCTGGCGAGCTTTGCGCGGATCTGCAACCGGGTCAGCGCGCCCACGGTCCTC
>JBQCCX010000231.1:0-21728 GCA_051961815.1 Xanthobacteraceae bacterium | reverse complement strand
TTTTCACCCCGGAATCGCGGATTGCCAGTATCAGGGTTTCGGGAATGCCGCACAGGCCGAAGCCGCCGGCCATGATCATCATTCCGTCCTTCAGCAACCCGGCCAACGCGGACCGCGCGTCCGCATAGACCTTGTTCATGTCCGCTCCATAATCAGTGATGCCCCGGACTAGGCATAATCGGACGAATGGAAAGGTCAACCGCCGGGCGGCATGGAATAGGCATTAGCGGGCACGATGGGCAGCTGGATTTGCGGATGCGGATAGTAATTCCAGACGACATACATCGCGGCAAACAGGATAGCCGCGAGCAGCGCGCCGCCGATGCGGTTGCGAAATGAAATAAGGCCACCCAGCAAGGATGCTACGAAGGCGAAAACCGCCATTATCGCCACGTAAAGCCAATTCACGGTGGACAAGTCGATTGCCATCGATTGCTCCTGATCGCACACGGTCGCAACACGCAAGCGAACTTTATCCGACCTCGCGGTGACGCGCGAGATCAAATTGTGCGCACGCTCTCCGTCCTGCCGTTGGCGCGCGCTTGACCGAGACGCTATAACGGAAACCGCATGGCCACGGTTCTTATCCTTTTGACCTTGCCTGAGCCCATTCGCAATCAGTATCGCGACCGTTTGCGCAAGCGCTTTCCACAAATCACGATCGAGCTGGTCGACCATCATTCCAAAGTCGGGCCTTTCATCGATAATGCCGATGCGCTTGTCACGTTCGCTCCGATGCTGTCCGGTGATGTGTTGGCAGCCGCCACGCGGCTGAAATGGGTCCAGGCGCTCGGCACCGGCGTGGACAATCTCGTCGACCAGCCGGCTCTGCGCAAAGACGTAATCGTCACCAATATGCGCGGGATCCAGGGCACGCCGGTTTCGGCAGCCGCGCTGGCCGGTATGCTGACGCTGGCGCGGGGGCTTCGCCGCGCCATCGACGCGCAGGAGGAACGGCAATGGCGCCGATTCCCGGCGCAGCTTCTGCATGACAGGACGGTCGGCATTTTCGGCGTCGGCCAGATCGCGGAAATTTTGGCGCCGAAATGCAAGGCCTTCGGCATGCGCGTGGTCGGAGTGACCTCAGCACCGCGCTCCCTTGCCGGATTCGATCGCATGCATCGGCGCGAAGAGCTGACGCAGGTCGTTGGCGATTTCGACTTCCTGGTCCTGTTGACGCCGCTCACGGGCGCGACCCGCAACTGCATCGATGCGCGCGTGTTAGCGGCGATGAAGCCAACCAGCTATCTGGTCAATCTGGCGCGCGGCGGGATTGTCGACGAACCGGCCTTAATCGACGCGCTCGCTAAAGGACGCATCGCTGGCGCTGCGCTGGACGTTTTCAACGAGGAGCCACTGCCACCGGATCATCCGTTCTGGTCGATGCCCAACGTCATCGTCACCGCGCATCAAGGCGGTTTCTGCGATGTCTATGTCGATTATGCCCTGCCGACGGTCGAGGCTAACATGGAGCGCTTTGTCAACAATGACTTCGGCGGCATGATCAATATCGTGGCGCATTAGAATGGGCAGTGCAGAGGAATGAGAATGGAGCAACTTTCCGAACGCTTGCAGACGCCGATTTCGACTGCCGAGCTGCAACGCCGCTGGGCGGCAGTGCGTGCTGCGATGGAGCGCGACGGGATCGACGTGCTTCTGATGCAGAACAACAACGATCACATGGGCGGTTACGTCAAATATTTCACCGACCTGCCTGCCACCAACGGCTATCCGCTCACCGTCGTGTTCCCGCGCGACGATCTGATGACTCTGGTGAGCCAGGGTCCCTTTGGCGGGGTCAACCATCCGGCCGTCAATAGCGATGGAGTGCGGCGCGGCGTCAAACAATGGCTGACCACGCCGAGTTTTGTCTCGTGCAATTATACGAACATCTACGATCCGGAGCTCTCGGCAAAAGCGCTGGCGCCGTATGCGGGAGGCACGATCGGCCTCCTCGGCACCGGCCAAATGTCATTCGCGCTGGTCGACTATTTACAGCGAGGCCGTTTTTCCAATAGCCGCTTTGTCGAAGTCTCCGAACTCGTCGACAGGATCAAGGCGATCAAAAGCGCCGAAGAACAGGACCTCATCCGGCGCGCCGCCGCCATGCAGGACGGCGCCATGCGCGCCGCATTCGCCGCCGTCGAGCCAGGCATGCGCGACCGCGACGTCGCTGCAATCGCGCAATGCTACAGTCAGCGGCATGGCAGCGAGAACGGCATCTATCTTTGCGCCTCGATGCCGTCGGACAAACCGGTCCAGTTCGGCCAACGTCATTACCAGAACCGCGTCATTGAAGCCGGCGATACGGTGGCGCTGTTGGTCGAGGATTCCGGACCGGGCGGCATGTATACCGAGCTTGGCCGTTCCTGCGTGGTCGGCAAGGCATCTTCGGAGCTCAAGGATGAATTCGCCTTCGCGCTCGAGGCGCGCAAATTCAATCTGACGCTGTTAAAGCCCGGCGCGCCATGCAAAGACGTGTTCGAACAATACAATGCCTTCATGCGCAAGAACGGGCGTCCGGAAGAACGGCGCCTGCACTGCCATGGCCAGGGCTACGACCTCGTGGAGCGGCCGCTCATTCGTCACGACGAGTCGATGAGCATTGAGCGGCATATGAACATCGTCGTGCACCCGACCTATATTCGCGGCCGCGTGCTGTCCTGGGTCTGCGACAATTATCTGATTGGACCGAATGGCCCCGGCGAACGCCTGCACCGGTTCCCTGAGGTGATCACCGAGGTCGGCTGAGGCCGGGACCCGCCGTCTCGACCGGCATCAGCTTTAACCTTAACGATATTTACCTTATCCCCGGTTTTTGTTCGTCCTTTGCACCAAAATATCCGCAATTGCGCCACCATGTTGTCATCACGACTGGGCCCTATGGACGCGCCCGGATCGAATCGATTGCGATTTTTGCATCGTGGGCTGCGCAGCATGGCAGCGATCCGGGATGCAGCGGAGGAATTGTGTCGAGCTTTCGTCTAATTTGCATCGCGGCATTGACCGCCGCGATGGTGCTTTCTGTAGTCCACGCCGCAGCGGCGCAAAGCGCGAAAAACCAGGCCGGCACAGCCTATCTCGCCGGATTACGCCCGCCGCATGAACATCCTCAAGCGTCGCATGGCAAAACGGCCCGTTCGGACAGTGCGCACAAGCCGACGACAAAGAGCGCACAGCAGACGGTGAAGCGGCAGCCAGCCGTCGCCGCCAAATCGAAGGTGCATCGTCGCTCGGTGCGCCTTGCCGAGAAAATAAATTCTCGCGTCGCCTGGCCCAGTGTCGAGCCGAGCGCGGCCGATCAGACAGCCACGTCGGAAACCGTACTGCAGTTTGCAACCGAAGACGCCACCTCGGCCGCCACAACACCACCTCGAACGACCTCCCCTCCCGTCGCGGCGCCGCATTCGGCCATGCCTGCGTCAGCCGCTTCGGCGACAAAAACAGCGCCGCCCGTCAACGTCGCCGCGACCGACCGGCACGACAGCCCCGATCCCATCGCCGCCGATAAAGCCCAAGACGCGACTGGCGTCGTGCAAGCACAGCGGTTGGATGCACCGGCGCCACGGCCGATGCGCGTGATTGCCCCGGCATTGAGCGAAACGCCTGCCGTCGCATCGACACCAGGCGATCAGTCGCCATCGCGCAGCCCGTCTTCGGCAGCGCAGATATTGGTCACGCTCGCAGGCGCGATCGCGGCTTGCATCGTCGGCTTTATGATATTTGGCTTTGGCTCGGCGCGGATCCGCCAGATCTGATCTAGCGAACAGGTCAGTCGGTATTCGCCATGCGCACCACCTCGCTGACGCTTGCGGTGCGCCGTTTGAATGTATTGAACAGCTCGAACGCCTCTTTGGGCTTCATGTTTTTGTGGACCACGGCGGCGACGGCCGCGATCATCGCTTGCGGCGCGTCCGACTGGAAGATGTTGCGGCCCATGTCGACGCCGGCCGCCCCCTGCTGTACCGCGTTGTAAGCCATGGTCAGCGCCTCGAGCTCCGGAAGCTTTTTGCCGCCAGCCATGACGATCGGCACCGGACACGAAGCGGTCACCGTCTCGAACCCGTCATCGACGAAATAGGTTTTCACATATTGCGCGCCGAGCTCAGCGATGATGCGGCACGCCAAACGGAAATATTTGGCATCGCGCACCATGTTCTTGCCAACTGCGGTAATGCCCATGACCGGCACGCCCGCACGCAGCCCGGCATCGACCAAGCGCGTCATATTGTGCACCGAACGGGTCTCATGCTCGCCGCCGATAAAGACCTGGATGCCGACCCCGGCCGCGTTTAACCGCACCGCATCGTCCATATCCATCGCGATCTGCTCGTCAGACAGTTCGTCACGCAAAATGCTCGGCCCGCCGCTGGCACGCAGCACCATCGGCTTTTGGCACTGTGCCGGGATCACGGAGCGTAAGATGCCGCGGGTACAGAACAACGCGTCGCAGAACGGCAAGAGCGGCACGATCGAAAGATCGATGCGCTCCAGCCCGCTGGTCGGTCCCTGAAAGTAGCCGTGATCGACGGCGAGCATCACGGTGCGGCCAGACCCCGGATCGAACACCCGCGCCAGCCGATTTTTCATGCCCCAGTCGAGCTGATGCGAACCTTTCAGATAGAAGCCTGGCGCTTCCTGGCGTTGATCGGCGGCGTAGCGTTGGCCTTCGTGGTCGGCTTCAGGCATGGGATGTCGTTTGGTTGAAGGGACGATTTTCAGCGTCAGTTCTGATCCGAAGCGGGGCGCCAATACGGATTTTGGGCGCAATAGCCGCGATTGCCGGTGAGTATCGCCGGCGTGCAGTCTTCGATCGTGTCATATTCGCAATCCCAGTTGAGCGCGTCAGAACCTTGATTGCTGACCGCGCACCATCGGGAATTGCCATACATGCCGGCATGGCTGATCACGGAATCAAAGCAGAGCGTGGCAGCAACAGCCGCGATGACGAAAACCAACTTGGTGGGGAAGAAATTCACGCGGGGGGAGTGTACGGCGGCGGCAGTCCCAAAGGCAAACCCGAGGCGGCACCGGTGTCGGCATCGGTGTGACGCGAAGTAAAGGGCCCCGAGGGTTGCGAAAAAAACCCGCAAGAGCCGCGCTTCGAACTTTTTGCCTCTTGCTTTGTTCTCTTTTCGTTCTAGTATCAGGTTCTAGAACATACCCGGAATATCGACCCATTATTCCATGCGGAGAAGAGCCGCTAAATGCTTATTCTGCCAGCATTTTCTTGTCTGTCCCCAGCGCAGGCCCGCGCCGCGGCCCTGGCCGAATTACGCCTTTTGCTGTCACGGCAATCGGGGTGCCCGCCATCCGTGGCTGCCCGCCTTCCTTTCGGCCTGCCCACACTTGATGCCCACTTGCCGAACGGCGGCCTGACCTGCGGCGCACTCCATGAGGTCGTCCCAGCAACGCAAGCTGCACTCCCGGCCGCTTTCGGCTTTATCGTCGCGGTGCTGGGCGGCTTGAACGGCAACTTCCCAGAAACGGCAGCCAACAAAAAAACCATTGTCGCGATGCCGCGTCACGGATCGCGTCAATGCGGCCGCCTGTCCGGACATGGCCTCACCAGTCTCGGGTTTGATCCACGCCGCGTCATTCTGGTGGAGACGACGCAGCGCCATGACACTTTGTGGGCCTTGCTGGAAGCGCTGCGTTCGGGGGCGCCGCAAGCTGTCGTCGGCATGATCGACAGAATCGATCTGAAGACCAGCCAAAAATTGCATCTCGCCGCCGTCGATGCCGGTTTGCCGCTATTGCTGCTGCGGCCTTCGCAAACGCTGGAATCGAGCGCCGCGACGACGCGCTGGCGCATCGGTCCGGCGGCAGCCGCGCGCGATCGCTTCGGTAGTTACGCGCGTCCGCGCTGGCGCCTGCAACTTGAACGCTGCCGTAACGGACGACCGGGTGAATGGGTAGTGGAGTACGATCATGTCGCGCATCGTTTCAGTCTGGTTGCCGCGCTGGCCGATCAAGCGCTTTCTCGCGGCACAGGCAATCAGCCCCGCCGGCAAGCCAGTCGATCCTGAGCGGCCATTCGTCCTTGCCATTCCCGCGACCGGCGGTCTGCGCGTCGCCGCCATGAACGAAGCGGCGCAGCACACCGGCATTGTCATCGGCGATCCGGTGGCCGATGCGCGCGCCAAAGCGGATAACCTGCAAGTACGCTCTGCGGATGGCCGTGCCGATGATGCGGCGTTGCACCGTCTCGCGTTATGGGCGACGCGCTACACACCGACTGCTTCGCCGTGGAACGAGGAGAATGGCGCCGACGGTTTGTTTCTCGACATCGAAGGCGCCGCGCATCTGTTCGGCGGCGAAGAAACTCTACTTGCCGATCTTGCCGGCCGGCTCGATCGGTTCGGATTGGCGGCGCGGCTTGCCATCGCCGATACGCCAGGCATGGCGTGGGCTTTGTCGCACTTTGCTGCGGGGTCACGATCGATCCTACCTGCGGGAAGCGAAAGTCCGGCGCTTTCGGCAATGCCGATCGAGGCGTTGCGGCTCTCGGGCGAGACCCGCGCGATGCTGCGCCGGCTCGGTTTCAAATCCGTTGGCACGCTGCTGGATAAGCCACGGGCGCCGTTTGCCGCACGCTTTGCCGACGAATTGCTCCGTCGGCTCGATCAGGCGCTCGGCCGCTGTGACGAGCCGCTGATCCCGGTCACTGCACCGCCGGTTTATCACAGCTTGAACTATTTGCTCGAACCGATCGTAAGCCAACCGGCGATCCTCGCGCGTGCTTGCCGTCTCATGCAGAACCTGGTGCATGCGCTCATACGCGACGACGTCGGAGCGCGCGCGCTGCGGCTGAACCTCTATGGCGTCGACGGAACTGTCGAGACGATCGATATCGGATTGACGGCGCCGACGCGAAGCGTGCCGCATGTGGCGCGGCTGATCGATCTCAAACTCGAAGAGCTCGCGGCCATGCAGGAAGCCGGCTTCGGTTTCGAGGCCATCGGCCTGGCCGTTACACGGGCCGAGCCGATGCCGGGATGGCAAGCCGAACTGAATGTCGCGACCGATGGTTCGCGCTCGCTCCAGGATGATGCCGAACGTTACGCAATCTTGATCGATACGTTGCGGCAACGTCTCGGCCCCGATCGGGTGCGGCGGTTCGAAGCCGTGCCCCGCCACATTCCCGAGCATGCCGAAACGCTCGCTGCGATCGATGGCGAATCGCCGCAGAGTTGGTCAATTGAAGAAAAAATCCGGCCGTTATTGCTGTTGCCGCAAGCCGAGCCGACCGAAGTCACCGCGCTCATTCCCGACGGTCCACCGCGGCGCTTTCGCTGGCGCGGGGTGACTTATGACATCACCGGCGCGCAAGGTCCGGAACGGGTCGGCGATGAATGGTGGCGCGCGCCCTATCCTTCCCAAGGAGAAGCTTGCACCCGCGATTACTATCTCGTCGAGGACGGTGAAGGCCAACGTTTCTGGCTCTACCGCGAAGGCCTTTATGGCCGGGAAACTGCGACCCCGCGCTGGTTCGTGCATGGCCTGTTTGCGTAAATTTGTTCGCGTGAGAATGTAAATGAGTAGCTATGCCGAGCTCGCTGTAACGACAAACTTTTCCTTTCTTCGAGGCGCCTCGCATCCGCAGGAAATGGTGGCGCGGGCCGATGAGCTGGGGCTGACTGCAATCGGCATTGCCGACCGCAATTCTTTTGCCGGCGTGGTGCGCGCTTATGACGAAGCCAAAAAGCGAACAATAAAACTTTTGGTCGGCACCCGGCTGGTGACGATCGACGGTTTCGAAGTCTTGACCTATCCAACCGATCGCGCCGCCTATGGCCGGCTGTGCCGCCTGATCACGGCCGGCAATCTCAAAGCAAAGAAAAGCGAATGCCATCTGACCTTCGAGGACATTCTCAATGCCGCCGAAGGCCAGATTTTCATCGCGCTGCCGCCAGCAGATTTATCCTTCCCCGTGGAGCAAAGCGGAACGGAGAAGGGGGACCGCGCGAAGTGCGGTGGAAGGGGCGAGTACGGAAGTAATTTGCAAACGTTTCTCTCCCGCCTTTCCGCCCTCGCCGATGCCGCGCCGGGCCACACCTTCCTTGCCGGCGCACATTATCATCGCGGCGACGAACCACGCCGGCTCGGACTATTGGCCGAGCTTGGCGCGCGATGCGGTGCGCCGTTGGTCGCCGTCAATGACGTGTTCTATCACGCGCCGGAGCGCCGGCCGCTCGTCGACGTGCTCACCTGCATCCGGGAAAAATGCACCATCGCCGCAGCCGGCTTACGGCTGTCGGTCAATGCCGAACGGCATCTCAAAACGCCCGCGGAAATGACGCGGCTGTTCGCTGTATTTCCCGAGGCTATCGCGCGCAGCGTCGCCATCGCCCGATCCTGCAGCTTCTCGCTCGGCGAACTCAAATACGAATATCCCGACGAACCGGTGCCGCCCGGCAAGACCGCGCAACAGCACCTTGAAGACCTCACCTGGGCGGGCGCTCAGGACCGCTATTCGAAGCACCAATATCCCAATGGCATCCCGGACGAGGTCAGTAAGCGTCTGCACGACGAACTCGCGCTGATCGGCAAACTCGATTATGCGCGCTACTTCCTCACCGTGCACGATGTGGTTTCATTCGCGCGCTCCCAGGAGAAGGAAATCCTGTGCCAAGGGCGCGGTTCGGCGGCCAATAGCGCGGTCTGCTTTTGCCTCGGCATCACTTCGGTCAATCCGGACAAGAGCAATCTCTTGTTCGCCCGTTTCATTTCGGAGAACCGGGGCGAGCCGCCGGATATCGACGTCGATTTTGAGCACGAGAGGCGCGAGGAAGTCATTCAATATATTTACCGGCGCTACGGCCGGCACCGTGCCGCGATTTGCGCCACTGTGGTGCATTACCGTTCCCGCCGCGCCATCCGCGAAGTCGGCAAAGCCTTAGGCCTGACCGAAGACGTGACCGCCGCGCTCGCCAAAACCGTATGGGGCTACGGTGACGGTTATCCCGAAGACCACATCCGCCAGGCCGGGCTCGATCCGTCAAATCCGGCGATCCAGCAGGCGGTCGCGCTCGCCGATGCGCTGATCGGTTTTCCGCGTCACCTGTCGCAGCATGTCGGCGGATTCGTACTCACGCGCGCACCGCTCGATGAGACAGTGCCGATCGGCAATGCCGCGATGGACGAGCGCACCTTCATCGAGTGGGACAAAGACGACATCGACACGCTCGGGTTGATGAAAGTCGATGTGCTGGCGCTCGGCATGCTGAGTTGCCTGCGGCGCGGGCTGGATTTTTTGAAAATCCATTATGGGGTGGACTACTCGCTGGCCACGCTGCCGCAGGACGATCCCGCGGTCTATCAGATGCTGTCGCGCGCCGATTCGGTCGGCGTGTTCCAGGTCGAAAGCCGCGCGCAGATGTCGATGCTGCCGCGATTGAAGCCGCAATGCTTCTACGATCTGGTCATCGAGGTTGCGATCGTGCGGCCGGGGCCGATCCAGGGCGACATGGTGCACCCTTATCTGCGCCGGCGCGACGGCATCGAGAAGGAAAATTACCCCTCCCCGTCCGCCGCCCATGGATCGCCGGATGAATTGAAAGACGTTCTCAAACGCACGCTCGGCGTTCCACTGTTTCAGGAACAGGCGATGCAGATCGCGATCACGGCGGCGAAATTCACGCCCGACGAAGCCGACGGGCTGCGCCGCGCCATGGCCACGTTCCGCCACACCGGCAACGTCCATCTGTTTCGCGACAAATTCATCAACGGCATGGCCGAGCGCGGCTATGCGCGCGATTTTGCCGAACAGTGCTTCGGTCAAATCGAAGGCTTCGGCGAATATGGCTTTCCTGAAAGCCACGCGGCGAGCTTTGCGCTTCTGGTCTATGCCTCGGCCTTTATCAAATGCCGCTACCCCGACGTGTTCTGCGCCGCCATCCTCAACAGCCAGCCGATGGGTTTCTATCAACCGGCGCAGCTGGTGCGTGATGCACGCCAGCACGGGGTCGAGCTCCGCCCGGTCGACGTCAATTGCAGCGATTGGGATTGCACCTTGGAGCCGATTTCGGCTTCGGCAAGCACAGGCGAAATCCGCCATGCCGTGCGGCTCGGCTTTCGCCTCATTGGCGGCCTCAGCGAACCGGAATTGAAACGGCTGATCGCGGCGCGCGGCAACGGGTTTTCCTCGATCGAGCGGCTTGCCGCGGTGGCCGGCGTTTCGCGTTTCACGATCGAGCGGCTGGCCGAGGCCGATGCATTCCGTTCGCTCGGATTGGATCGACGCGCCGCGTTATGGGCGGCCCGGCGACTCGATACGCTTGGTATCGGCCCGCCGCGCGGCGGCAAAACCGGTGCCGGGCTGCCGTTGTTGACGCCGCATCTCGGCGAAGAATTTTTCCCCGAGCCCAAAGTCGCGTTGCCGGCAATGCCGCTGTGCGAGCACGTCGTCGAAGATTATGTGACGACCGGGTTGTCGCTGAAAGACCATCCGGTTCGATTCTTCCGCGAACGCCTCCTCGCGCTCGGCGCGATCCACAATGCGCAGCTTCGTGACGAGGCGCTATCGCAGGACGTGATGGTGACCGTCGCCGGTCTGGTTCTGGTCCGCCAGCGCCCGGGGACTTCGAAAGGCGTGGTGTTCATGACCCTCGAAGACGAAACCGACATCGCCAATGTCATCGTCTGGCCGAAGGTCTTTGAACGCAATCGCCGCACCGTGATGACATCGCGATTTCTTGCCGTGCGTGGCCGGCTGCAGCGCGCCGGTCTCGTCATCCACGTGGTTGCGGAAAGTTTCATCGATCTGTCCGCGCAATTGCCATGGCTGCGCGACGGCGATCTGTTTTCGCCTAAATTTTCCGGCAACCCGCGGCCGCAATCCGATCCGCCGCTGCTGCACAGCCGTGACTTTCATTGAATCCGGTAAGGAATCGACCATGTGTGGCCGCGCCAAACTTCCCGACGATGTGTCCGAAATCAAACTCGATTTGAAAATCGATTTCGACCAGATCGGCGACTATCAACCGCGCTGGAACGCGGCGCCAACGTCAAAGCTCCCGGTCGTCATCTCCTCTGGCAATAGCCGCATTCTGACCTTGATGCGCTGGGGTCTCATCCCGTCCTGGGCCAAGGATCTCAAGATCGGCTATTCGACGTTCAACGCCCGCGCCGAAAGCCTCACGGCGCGCGCGGCGTTCCGCGGCGCATGGCAAGCCGGCCGCCGCTGTCTGGTTCTCGCCGACGGCTATTACGAATGGCGCGACACCGACAAGCAGCCATTCGCGGTGGCGCTTGCCAATCGCGGACCCATGACGCTCGCCGGATTATGGGACGCTTGGCGCTCGCCGGCAGGCGAAACGATCAAATCCTTCGCCATCATCACCACGACGGCAAACACCCTGTTGGCGCCGCTGCATGATCGCATGCCGGTCGTCATTGCGGCCGACCGCTGGGGGGATTGGCTTGGCGAAAACGCGATGCCGGCGAGCGAACTGCATGCCCTGCTCCAGCCTTATCCGGGCAACGCCATGGCGTTCTGGGCTGTCGACCGCAAGGTCGGCAATGTGCGCAACGACAGCCCCGATCTGTTCGCGCCGATCGGTCGCGCACCAGGACCATAGCGCCATCGGAAATCGGGTGGGGTCGGCGCCCGCGGATGCCTAAATTCAAGACATTCGACAACGAGGCCAGGGCATGAACGCCATCGCCAAGATCGCCGCGGCCGACGTCCGGCCGCTCAAGCAACGGATCGCGCAATACGACTGGGACGCGGTCGCCGCCAATCTCAATTCATATGGTTGCGCGGTGCTGGAACGATTGTTGACGCCGAATGAATGTCAACACGCCGCCGCGCTCTATGACAAGGACGACAACTTCCGCAGCCATATTCACATGGCGCGGCACGGCTTCGGCAAAGGCGAATACAAATATTTTCGTTATCCATTGCCTGCTCTCCTCGATGCGCTGCGCCCGGCGCTGTACGCCCGCGTCGTTGGCGTTGCCAATGACTGGAACGCGCGCATGAAAGTCGCCGCGCGATATCCGCAGCAGCACGCCGATTATCTGAAACTTTGCCACAAGGCCGGACAGGTCCGGCCGACGCCGCTGTTGTTGCAATATGCGACCGGCGACTTCAATTGCCTGCATCAGGATTTGTACGGCGAACTGGCGTTCCCCCTGCAGTTCACCGTCTTGCTGTCACAGCCTGGATTGGATTTTACCGGCGGCGAGTTCGTATTGACCGAGCAGAGGCCGCGCATGCAAAGCCGGGTCGAAGCGGTTCCACTGCAACAGGGCGATGCCGTCGTATTCGCGGTCAACAGCCGGCCGGTCCAAGGCAGCAAGGGCGTTTACCGCGTAAAAATGCGCCACGGCGTCAGCCGCGTCCGGTCCGGTCGACGCCACACGATCGGGATCATCTTCCACGACGCGCGATAAAGCCTTTCCATCGGCCGCGTCTGCCGTTCATCGGACCGTGCCGCGCGAGCCGGCCCCGAAAACTCGACCGAAGGCGTTCTGGCCGTAATCGCGAGGTCGGCGGCATCGGCGCCCAGAGGCCTCTCGACCCACCCCGTTGATCCGGTCTCGACCGCGGCCGCCGCCAATAAACAAATCCGCTCAATGCGTTCGAGCCACTCATGACTAGCGTCATAATGCCTTCATCGAGAGAGTTGCACGGCTCTGCGGCGGCCTATATCGTCTGGAACTTGCTGAAAGGAAGGTCCCTGCTGGTCGTATTGCCGCGAAGGGACAGGGGAGCAACCGCGACACCGGGTCGCCGGGGAACATCTCTGCGATTACTGTAGTTGGTTTCGAACGTTCGGGGTGCACTGAGGCTGAGCCCCCGAATACGGCCGGGAGGAAATATTGCGGTTTTCCACCAGCCTGCGCGAGCTGATCGGCAAGCGTGACTTTTACGCGGGCGGCCTGATGCTTTTGCTGGGCCTTGGCATCGCGGTCAAAGGCTCGACCTATCGCGGCGGCACGCTCATGCATATGGGTCCCGGCTTTTTGCCGACCGCGCTTGGCATCCTTCTGGTCCTTCTTGGGATTGCGATCGCCGCTGCGAGCCTGGCGCCGGAACCTGATGACCATGCCTCGATCGGCGGACATGGCGGGCACGGCCAGAGCATCTTGCCGGAACATCCGCAGTGGTGGGCCTGGTTCTGCATTCTCATGAGTCCGGTCGCTTTTATATTCTTCGGCCGCTACTTCGGCATGGCGCCCGGGACCTTCGCCTGCGTCTTCATTGCCGCGCTTGGCGATAAAACCTCGACTTGGAGGGGCACGATTATCCTCGCCAGCGTGGTGACCGTGTTCGGCGTCGGCTTGTTCTCGTACTTTCTCCAGGTCCCGATGCCGATCCTGACGTGGAGGGGCGAGTTTTGATCGAACAAGCGCTTTCCGGCCTCTGGTACGGCTTCGGCGTCGCCTTCGAGCCACACAACCTCATGTGGTGTTTTGTCGGCGTCCTGGTCGGCAACATGGTTGGTGTGCTGCCGGGCATGGGCCCGCTTGCCACGATCTCGATCTTGCTGCCGCTGACCTTCGGCATGAAGCCGGTCGGCGCCATCCTGATGCTGGGCGGCGTGATGTACGGCGCGCAATATGGCGGGGCGATCTGTTCCATTCTGCTCAACTTGCCATGCCACCCGCCGCACGCGGTGACCTGTCTCGACGGCTTCCCAATGACCAAACAGGGGCGCGGCGGCGTAGCGCTCGGCCTCACTGTGTTTGCGTCATTCGTCGGCGCGTCGTGGGGGATCACCGAAATGATCTTCCTGTCACCGATTCTGGTGAAGGTGGCGTTGCAATTCGGTCCCGCCGAGGTTTGCTCGCTGATGTTGTTGGGCCTGCTTGCCGGCTCGACCTTGGCGCGCGGTTCACCGGTCAAGGGCGTCGCCATGACCGTGCTCGGATTATTCCTGGGGTCGGTCGGCACCGACCTCGAAACCGGTTCGGAGCGCTACACCTTCGGCATGACCGAACTCGATGACGGCATCGAACTGATCGCGCTGGCGCTCGGTCTGTTCGGCATTGCCGAGTTCATGAACAGCGTCAATCAAGTCGCGCCGATCAATACCAAATACACCAATGTCGGTATCAAGGACATGCGTCCGACCAAAGCCGACATGAAGCGCGCTTTTTTCCCGATGTGGCGCGGCACGATTGTTGGCAGTCTTTGCGCCCTTATTCCTGGAACCGGCCCGACCATCGCTTCGTTCGTCGCTTATGCGACGGAAAAGAAAATCTCCAGACATCCGGAAAAATTCGGCACCGGCCTAATCGAGGGCGTGGTGTGCCCGGAAGCCTCAACGCACTCTTCGGTGCAGGGCGATTTTATTCCGACCATGAGCCTTGGCATTCCCGGCGACGCGGTGATGGCGCTCTTGCTCGGCGCCTTGATGATTCAAGGCATCGTGCCCGGCCCGCAGCTGATTACGCAACATCCCGACATCTTCTGGGGTCTGGTCGCCAGCTTCTGGATCGGCAACATCATGCTGGTGCTGCTCAACGTGCCGTTGATCGGCATCTGGGTGAAGATGCTCGCGATTCCGTATCGCTTCCTCTACCCGAGCGCGATGTTCTTCGTCTGCATCGGCGTCTATGCCGCCAACAACGACTTCTTCCAGGTCGGCGAAGTGGCGGTGATCGGGCTGTTTGGCTACGTCCTCTTGCGGCTTGGCTTCCATCCGGCGCCGATCCTGCTCGGCTTCGTGCTCGGCCCGCGTTTTGAGGAGAATTTCCGCCGCGCCATGCTGATTTCGCGGGGTGATATTTTCGTCTTTGTGGAGCGGCCGATCAGCGCAGTCTTCGTCGGGCTGTGCGTGATCCTGATCGGATCGCAGATCTATTTCCGCCTGAAGGGCGCCAAAGCCGATCTCGAACCAGCGGCGGAAAACGCGGTGGGCGGCGACGTGCCGAGCGAGCTTGCGGCGCAGCGCGTGCGGGCGACGCCGGCGGAGTAACTGCTCTCGTCATTGCGAGAAGTCCGAAGGGCGACGAAGCAGTCCAGGCTTCATGACTCTGGATTGTTTTGCTTCGCTCGCAACGGCGAACCTCGCTTCTAAGCGCTCGGCAAGCCACGCTTGAGCACCCGCCCGAGTCGGTCGGAGAAGGCGCGCGTATCGGCCGGCCGGTCACCGTCCCGCAAGCGCGCCTCATCATAAAGCAGATGCGCAGCATCCTCCTTGAAAGCGCGCTCGGCCTCGTCAAGCGCGGCCAGCGCCGCAATCAGCGCGTGCTGCGGATTGATCTCGAGCACCGGTTTGGACGCCGCGGTCAGACGCCCCGCTCCGGCGAGGAGCCGCTCGAGCGCGCGATCCGGCCCTTTATCGGGTGCGACCAGACAAACCGCGCTGTCGGTGAGGCGATCCGAGGCGCGAACATCGGCGACCGCCTCGCCGAGCGTCGACTTGAGGAACGCGAGGAAATCTTTGACCGGTTGCGATACGTCCGGGGAAATCGGGGTCGCGGCGTCGAGACGGGGAATGAGCGCAAGGTCGGCGGCGCCTTGCGTCACTGACTTGAATGGCTTGCCGTCAAACCCGGTGCTCGGCATTACCCAGAAGGTATCGACCGGATCGGTCAACAACAGCACCTCGATGCCGCGGGCGCGGAAACCTTCCAGATGCGGCGATGATTGCAGCCGCGTGAGTTCATCGCCGGCAATGTAGTAGATCGCCGTCTGATTGGGCCGCAGCGCAGCGACGTAGTCTTTGAGGCTGCGCCACCCATCGGATGCCGTGCTCTTGAAACGGGCGAGCTTCAATAGAGCATCACGGCGTTCGAAATCCTCGTAGAGGCCTTCTTTGAGAACCGCGCCGAATACGTCCCAGATCTTGGCAAAGGTTTGCGGCTCTTTGTCAGCGAGCCGCTCCAGTTCGCCAAAAACGCGGTTGCCGACGCCTTTTTTGATTGACGCCAATAACGGGCTTTCCTGGATCTTTTCGCGCGAGACATTGAGCGGCAGATCGGCGCTGTCGACGACGCCGCGCACGAAGCGCAAATAGCGCGGCAATATTTCCGCGTCGTCGGTGATGAACACGCGCTTGACATAGAGCTTGATCCGCCCGCCGCGGTCGGGATCGAACAAATCGAATGGACGCGAGCTCGGAACGAATAACAATGCGGTGTAGTCTTGCCGCCCTTCGGCGCGAACGTGAACGGTCAGCGCCGGCTCATCGAAGGCGCCAGCCACACTGCGGTAGAAGTCGGTATAAGCGGCAGGCGCAATGTCGCTTTTGGGCTTGGTCCATAGCGCCGCGCCATCGGTGACTTCAATCGGCGCCGCGCCCGGCTTCTCGACGACCGCGATCGGAACCGGGACATGCCCGGACTGCTCCTTGATTAGCCGCTCGATTGTCGCGCGCTCGGTGTAGCCTTTCGCCTCGTCCGACAGGTGCAGCACGACGCGCGTGCCGCGGCGCGGCGCACTCGCACCGATGGCCGGCTTCACCGAAAAATCGCCTTTGCCATCGGAGTACCACCGCCAGGCGTCGTCCGCCCCGGCGCGGCGGGAAATCACCTCGACGCGCTCAGCAACCATGAAAGCGGAATAAAAACCGACGCCGAACCGGCCGATCAGCGCCTCGCCTTCAGGGCCCTCACCGGCTTGTCCGCCTTGTGCCCCCTGCCGGGTTTCGATCCGGTCGAGAAAGGCTTTCGTGCCTGAGCGCGCGATGGTGCCGAGCGCGTCAATCAGCTCGTCGTGGTTCATGCCGATGCCGTTGTCTTCAACGGCGAGCGCTCGCGCGTCGAGCGTCACCGTGATCCGCGGCTTGGGATCATCGCCGAGCAGCGCCGGTGCGGCGATCGCCTCGTAGCGCAACCTCTCGCAGGCGTCGGCGGCGTTAGCGATCAGTTCACGCAAGAACACCGACTTGTCGGAATAGACCGAGTGCACCATCAGGTGCAGAAGCTTGGCAACGTCCGCCTCGAAAGGACGCCTCTCGGTTCCTGTGTTCTCGGCCGTTTTCGCGGCAGCCACGATCTTGTCCCCGGCAATTTGGCAATTGGCCGGTTTCGACATGGCAAGCCGCCGCCGGCGAATCAAGACCCTCGCGAGCGCAAGCATTTCAATCGGCAGCACCGGCGAGCGCTCGCTCAGCGATGTGCTAGAGTTGGCGGCTCAGTCGGATGGCTCGCCGTCAGCCGGCGGGTGCAGCCCAGATCTTTTCCACCATCCGCAGATGCCGCCATGGAGAATGCGCATGAAGCGACGAGAGCTCATTGCCTCATTGGGAAGCGTCCTGGCGGTCTGGCCACTGCGCGCCGCAGCGCAAACCGAAACGACATCGACTTGGCCGACACGCCCGGTGAAGCTCATTGTGGGATTCGCACCCGGCGGTCCGACCGACCTGATTGCGCGCCTGGTCGCGCAAAAACTGAGCGAACAAACCGGCAAGAACTTCTTTGTCGAGAACGTCTCAGGCGCCGGCGGGAATGTCGGCGCGATCCGGGCGGCGAAGTCTTCGCCTGACGGCTACACGTTTCTGGTGACTGGCGGCAATATCACCAACAACCAGTTTTTGTTCGCGGAGCCCGGCTACGATCCGCTGAAGGATTTCGACGCGGTCACGCTCGCCGCTGCTACTCCCGTGGTGCTTGCCGTCAATCCGTCGGTTCCGGCAACGAGTGTCAAAGAGCTGGTGGCATGGATCCGCGCCAATCCAGGCAAGGAGAGCTACGCTTCACCCGGCACCGGCACACCGCCCCAACTCGTCGGCGCACTGTTCCAGCATACGTTGCAGCTCGATCTGGTGCATGTGCCGTTCGACGGCGGCGGCACGGCCGTGCAGGCGACGGTCGGGGGACATACGCCGATCTCGTTTGGCGCAATGGCGCCTGCGGTGCCGCTGATCAAAGCCGGTCAGTTGCGAGCCTTGGCGGTGACCGGAAAGGAGCGATCGCCGGCGCTACCCGACATCCCGACCATGGCCGAGGCAGGCTTTCCGGAGGTAGAGGGCATCACCTGGACCGCCTTCGTGGCGCCCGCGGGCACGCCGAAGGACATTATTGCCAGGCTTCACCAAATTATCGTCACCAGCCTCGCCCAACCCGACGTGAAGGCGAAGCTTGCAGCAATGGCCTATGTACCGATTGGCTCTACGCCACGGGACTGCGCGCAATTCTTCCAGTCTGAGATGGCAAAGTGGGGGCCCGTGATCAAAGAGGCCGGGCTCAAAGCGGAATGAAACATACGGTTCGAGATTCGGGAGCGCTGACCCGCGCTAGACCGGCACTCGCACCGTCGCCCGCAAGCCGCCGAGGGGACTGTCGCCGAGCGTGATATCGCCGCCGTGCGAGCGGGCGATGTCACGGGCGATTGCCAGGCCCAAGCCGGTGCCGCCTTCATCCTGATTGCGAGCGTCATCGAGCCGCAGGAACGGCTTGAATACATCTTCGCGCAGTTGCGCCGGGATGCCCGGGCCGTCGTCGTCCACCGTCACGCTGAGCCAGCGGTGATCGCGATGTCCGGTGATCGCCACCGTCGTGGCAAACCGCGATGCATTGCCGACGAGATTGGCGATGCAGCGCTTGAATGCCGCCGGACGCACCGTGACCTCGGGCTGGCCGTGGAAGCTCACGCTGGCGCGGTGTCCGTGGCGTTCGCTGTCGACTTTAAGCTCCTCCAACAGCGCGCCGATGTCGGTCGGACCGGGCTGCTCGCCCATGTCGCCGCGGGCAAAAGCCAGATAGGCCTCCAGCATCCCGGCCATTTCGTCGATGTCTTTCTTGATGGCATCAATTTCCGGGCCCTCGCCGAGCAGCGCCAGCTCCAGCTTGAACCGGGTCAGGATCGTGCGCAGATCGTGCGACACGCCGGCCAGCATGGTGGTGCGCTGTTCGATGGCGCGTTCGATGCGGCTCTTCATTTCCAGGAAAGCGGCGGCGGCGCGGCGGACCTCGCGCGCGCCGCGCGGGCGGAAGTTCGCCACCTCGCGGCCTTTGCCGAACGCCTCGGCAGCATCCGCGAGCCGCACGATCGGACGAATCTGGTTGCGCAGGAAGGCAATGGCGATCGCGAGCACCACCAACGAAGTCGCAACCATCCAGACCAGGAAGATCCAGGAATTCGGGTCGTAAACGTCGGCGCGTTTGGCGAATACGCGCATCACCGCATCGTCGAGCTTGACCCGAATTTCAACAATGCTCGAGCGGCCGACCGTGTCGATCCAGAACGGCAGCCCGATCTGTTTGCGAATCTCCTCGGACAGCGCGGCGTCAAGCTGCGAAAAGAACGGCTTCGGTCCCGGCGGCGGCAATTGCGCGCCGGGCAGGAAATCGACCACCAGGCCGAGGCGATCCTGGGCGATGCGCTTTAGCTGGGCATGATCGGCGTCTTGCGGGAATGTTTTGTAGACGTCGATCAGCGTGGCGATTTCCTGGGTCACCGCCGAGGACAAATAGGTCGTCACCAAATTCCAGTGCCGTTCCATGAACAGAAACGCCACGACCGATTGCAGCACCACCATCGGCACGATGATAATCAGCAGCGAACGGGCATAGAGCCCTTTCGGCATCATCGCCTTGATCGCGCGGTTGAGCCGATCCCACGGACCGGTGATCGGCGCGGTGAGCGCGCCTGCGGCATTGGTCACCGCGCTGGCGGCGGCGATCAACTGTCCGGCGGCATTGCGCAATCGTCCGATGCCATCGTCGAGACTGGTCATGAGCCGCTCAAAGCTGTGGGGCGTTCAAATCGGTGGCGCCGCTTAACTCGCCGGCACCAAACGATAGCCAATCCCGCGCACCGTCTGCACAATCAGCGGATTGCCGGGATCGCGTTCGATCTTGCGGCGCAGCCGATTGACCTGCACGTCGACGGTGCGCTCGCTGACCGGCCCGCCGTTGCCGGCGAGCGCCTGACGCGAGACCGTTTCGCCCGGGCTCATCGTCAATATCCGCAGCATATCGCGCTCGCGGTCGGTCAGCCGGATAACCTCGTCGCCGCGGCGCAACTCGCCGCGCGCGAGATGAAAAACGAACTGGCCGAAGCGCACCGATTCAGGCGCGACCGCACGCGGCGGGCGGGCGCGCTTGAGAATGTTGGCAACCCGCAGCGCCAGCTCGCGCGGTTCGAACGGCTTGGCAAGGTAGTCGTCGGCGCCGATTTCCAATCCCATGATCCGGCTTTCCTTCTCGTCGCGCGCCGTCAACATCAGGATCGGCACCGAAGAGGACATCCGGAGCGTCCGGGCGAAATCGAAGCCGTTTTCGCCCGGCATCATCACGTCGAGAATGAGCAAATCGAAACTTAAGCCTTCGAGCTTGGCGCGGGCGTCGAGTGCAGTGTCGGCGGTGGAAACGCGATAGCCTTCGGCGCGAAGAAACCGCGACAGCAGCGCGCGAATACGCCGATCGTCATCGACCACCAGAAGATGCGGCGCATCGTCGGCCGGATCGGGCGCGGAGTTTGGCGCCGTTCGTTGGGATGAATCGGCTGACAATGTCATTGGCCGCCGTTCCGCGCCCGCGAGCCGTTGGCAAGCGAATCGGAACGTGCGATCAGGCGCAGGACATGCTCGCGGTCTTCGCCATCGATCATGCCCGCGAGGAAACGGCGCGCCGCCTCGCGTGCGTCGGGGCCGAGCTCCGCGATCACGCGCGATATGCGCGCGGTTTGCAGGCCGGCAAGCTTCAAGGCCAGCGCCTCGCCAGCGGCGCTGACATAGAGCAGCCGCTGGCGGCGATCGTTGGCGCCCTCTTTTTGCACGATATAGCCTTCATCGATCAGCTGCTTGAGCACGCGGCCGAGCGATTGCTTGGTGATCTTCAGAACCTCCAGCAGCTCCGCAACCTTGATGCCGGGGTTGCGGTTGACGAAATGCAAGACGCGGTGATGGGCGCGACCGAAGCCGAGCTTGACCAGCACCTCGTCAGGGTCGCTGACGAAATCGCGGTAGGCAAAAAACAACAGCTCGATGAGGTCGAAGTAGAGTTCGTCTACCGGCGTGCCGGCATCCACTGCCGCCGCAGCCGAACGCGAACTTCGTATGATGCTGATATTGGCCATTAGGTCAGCTATGTTGACATATTTTGGCGTGCTTGTTAAGTTGCCAATGCAAGATCGTTTCGAAGCCGGGTCGCTCCGCGACAGTGCCGCCGTTGGCAGTGCCGTAGCTTTTGTGCCGAATTCGCCGGCCAATCGCCGCAAAAGCCCCGCCGTGACCGTCTCAAGAAGCGGCGCAGACCATAACCGGTCTGCGGTTTCGGTGCAAAAGCCCCATCGCGGCCTCGATTGTGGCGTGACGGGAACCACCAAACGAGGGAGGCAATGCCATGGCAGTGCCCTTCGACCAGCGTCCTGATCTCATTTGGTTCGACGGCAAGCTCATACCGACCGCCGAATCCAAGATCAGCGTACTCACGCACGGCCTGCATTATGCGAGCTGCGTGTTCGAGGGCGAGCGCGCTTATGGCGGTAGGGTTTTTCGCAGCACCGAACACAGCGAGCGGCTGAAGAATTCGGCCCGCATTCTGGATTTCGAAATCCCCTATTCGGTCGCCGATATCGACGCCGCCAAGCAACTGGTGCTGGAAAAGAACAAACAGAAGGACGCCTATGTGCGTCCAATTGCTTGGCGCGGTTCGGAAGCTTTGGGCGTTTCGGCGCAGAGCAACAAAATTCATCTCGCCATCGCCACCTGGGAATGGCCGAGCTATTTCCATCCGGAGCAACGGCTGAAAGGATTGCGGCTCGACCTTGCCGAATACCGGCGCCCCGATCCGAAAACCATCCCCGCGATGGCCAAGGCCGCCGG
>JBQCCX010000230.1:0-4461 GCA_051961815.1 Xanthobacteraceae bacterium | reverse complement strand
GGTCGTTACTACCACGAGCGCAGCAAGCATCTCGCCCATGATCACGTGGTCTTTCATTTGGCCTCCGGCGCAAGCGTGACATTCAACGATCCGCGCCGCTTCGGGTCGATGAAACTTGTGCCGCGTCGGGAGCTCGATCGCGAGCCGTTATTGCGCGGCCTTGGTCCTGAGCCGCTCGGCAATGCCTTCGATGCCGTGATGCTGGCGTCGGCCTGCCAGGGCAAGAAGACAAGCCTCAAAGCGGCGCTGCTCGATCAGCGCCTCGTCGCCGGGCTCGGCAATATCTATGTGTGCGAGGCGCTTTATCGCGCGCATCTGTCGCCGAAGCGTCGCGCATCGACACTCGCCGAGCGCAACGGCGCGCCGAACGAACGCGCCGCATGGCTGGTCGATGGCATCAAGGCGGTGCTGACGCAAGCGATCAAGGATGGCGGCTCGTCGCTGCGCGATCACCGGCTCACTGACGGCGAGCTCGGCATGTTTCAGCACCACTTCCGGGTTTACGACCGCGCCGGCGAGCAGTGCCGCACCGAGGGCTGCAAAGGCACCGTCAAGCGTATCGTCCAGAACGGCCGCTCGACCTTTTATTGTCCGATGTGCCAAAAATAAGTTGTCGCGAGGAAATTCGAGGACTCAATGAGCGAGACTATCATTGTCGAAAGGCGCGAGCGGGTCGGCCTGATCCGGCTCAATCGGCCGCAAGCGCTCAACGCGCTCAACAGCGCATTAATGGGCGAACTCGCTCAGGCGATCGACAAATTCGAGGCCGATGACACTATCGGATGTATCGTCATCGCCGGATCGGACAAGGCATTCGCGGCCGGCGCCGACATCAAGGAAATGGCCGGCAAGACTTTCACCGACGCTTTCCTGCACGATTTCATCGGAACGTGGCATCGGGTGGCGGATGCGCGCAAGCCGGTGGTCGCCGCCGTCGCCGGATTTGCGCTGGGTGGCGGTTGCGAGCTGGCGATGCAATGCGATCTCATCATCGCCGCCGACAACGCCAAATTCGGTCAGCCGGAAATCAAGCTCGGCATCATTCCCGGGATCGGCGGAACCCAGCGCCTTGCTCACGCCGTGGGCAAAGCCAAGGCCATGGATCTCATCCTGACCGGGCGGATGATGGATGCGCTAGAAGCCGAACGCGCCGGCCTCGTCGCGCGCATCGTGCCGCTGCAAAGCCTGCTCGATGAGGCGATCAAAGTCGCCGCGACGATCGCGGCGATGTCGCTCCCCTCGGTGCTGGCGGCAAAAGAGGCGGTCAATCGCGCGTTCGAAACCTCGCAGGCCGAAGGCATACGCTTCGAGCGGCGGGTGTTTCATTCGCTGTTCGCAACACGCGACCAGAAGGAAGGCATGACCGCTTTCATCGAGAAACGGCCGCCGAAATTCGAGAACGAGTAGCGATTTTGCCCCATCAATCGAGAGGACAACACCATGCCGGACAATATTCGCTTTTCCAATCCCGAAGCCATCGCCAAGCCGCCGGGCTACAGCCATGTCGTCGAAGTGATCGGACCGGGACGCCTGGTTTATTTTGCCGGCCAGCTCGGCATGGATAAATCGGGCAAGATGGGCGGCAGCGTGCGCGAGCAGATGGAGCTGGCGTTCCAGAACTTGAACGCGGCTTTGGTTTCGGTCGGCGCCGGTTTCGAGCACCTCGTCAAAATCAACAATTACATCGTCGATATCGGCGCCAACATCGCGCAATTTCGCGAAGTGCGGGACAAGTACCTCAACACCAAAGCGCCGCCGGCCAGCACCACTGTCGGCGTGCCGGAGCTGGCGCGACCGGGCGCTTTGTTCGAGATCGAGGCGGTTGCGATCTTGCCATCGAAGTGAAGGGCCCAGGCGAGAGCAAGCTTCCGATCTTCGCCGCAATCCGCCGCCCAGTCGCCGAGCCGCAACGGCGGCTCTATATTGGCGGCATGCTCAGCGACGACGAGCTTGAACGCTACGCCCGCCATATCGTGCTGCGCGAGGTCGGCGGGCCCGGGCAGGCGGCGCTCCGCCGCGCCCGCGTGCTGGTCGTCGGCGCCGGCGGTCTCGGCGCGCCGGTGCTGCTGTATCTGGCCGCCGCGGGGGTCGGCACGCTCGGTGTCGTCGACGACGACGTGGTTACGCTCTCGAATTTGCAGCGCCAGGTCATCCACGCCACAGCCGACATCGGCGCGGCGAAGGTGAAGACCGCGGCGGCGACAGTCCGCCGATTGAACCCCAATGTCGCCGTGACGCCGCATCACCTCCGGCTTGCCGCCGACAACGCTTTGACGCTGATCGAGGGTTACGACCTCGTCGCCGACGGATCGGATAATTTTGCGACGCGCTATCTGGTGTCCGATGCCTGCTTTTTCGCCAAGAAACCCTTGGTCACGGCGGCGCTCGGCACCTTCGACGGCACGCTGACCACGATCCGCGCCTTCGAGCGCGGCACCGATGGCAAGCCCAATCCCACATACCGCTGCCTGTTTCCGGAGCCGCCGCCACCCGGCACCGTCCCGGCCTGCGCCGAAGCCGGCGTGCTCGGGGCGCTGGCCGGCGTGGTCGGATCGCTGATGGCGCTGGAAGTGATCAGGGAAATCGTCGGCTTCGGTGAAGGCCTGGTCGGCCGGCTGTTGATGATCGACGCGCGCGCGCTGCGCTTTGAGACGTTGCGTTACGGCTGGGATCCCGCCAATCCGCTCAACGGTGAAAAACCGACGATCCGCGATCTGTCGGTGCACAAATAATCAGCCTCGACCGAAACGATCGTCTGCTTGCGGGCCACTTCACCGCTCATTCCCGCGCAAGCGGGAATCCAGGGTCAACTCATCAAGCAACTGGGTCCCCGCTTTCGCGGGGACGAGCGGATAAATTGAGTGGGCCGATTCAGCGCGCCTGACTGTGATAGACGCTGTTCGGCCGCATGTCGGTTGCCGAGGCGACGCGGTTGGTCATGTTGAAAAAACCGGCGACCGCCGCAATGTCCCAGATATCGCGGTCGGAAAATCCGGCGCTGCGCAAGCGCGCGCGGTCGTCCTCTTCGACAAGCCAAGGCTCGGCGGTGAGCTTGACGGCAAAATCGAGCATGGCGCGTTCGCGCTGCGACAACCGCGCGGCGCGATAATTCATCACCATGAGCTCGCCGAGCGGCGGATCGCCCGATAACTGCCGTACCGCCGCGCCATGCGCCACCAGGCAATAGTAGCAGCGATTGTGCGCCGATACCGCGACCGCGATCATTTCACGTTCGAGTTTGCTCAACCCGGACGGCGCCAGCATCAGTTCGTTGTACATGGCGACGAAGGCCGAAAGCTTCGTCATGTCGAAGGCATAGGCTTTGAGCACATTGGGAACGAAGCCGAGTTTTTCCACGCATTTGGCAAAATAGCTCGCCATCTCAGGCGTCAATTCCTCCGGTTTAAGCTTGAGCGCGGTGATCTTGCGATCGTCATCCGGCGCTGCGGGACGGCGTGGCTGCCGGCCCGCTTTGGTGTCTCGTTTACCCATGATGTTTCGCTGCCGCCTGTCGTTAACCTCGTGCGCCGCTGGCCTGCGCAACAGGCACACGCGCAAAGGCGCGGCTGGCAGACCACCGTCATGAACGATTAGTATTATTGTGCATCGTAAGCAGAGCAAACATGAACCGACAAGCCGATCCCGCACGCGATCAAAGCGGCGCTGACGCACTTCTCGCCGCCGCCGCCAAGCTCCTGGCCGAGCGGAAATCCGCCGTGCCGGACGGTTTTGTCGCTAAATTGTTCGCGCTCGCCGCGCCTGAAGATTTGCGGCATTGCGGCGCGGCCGTGTTGGCAGGCATTGCCGAGCAATCGTGGTCGTTTCTCCTCGAGCGGCCCCCCGGAGAGCCCAAGATACGGTTCGAGCCGCTCGGTGGCGCGCGCGGCATTGCGGTGCTTGAAATCGTCAATGACGACATGCCGTTTCTGGTCGATTCAGTGGTCGGCGAACTCAACCGCCGCGGTCTCGAGATTCGCTCGTTTTTTCATCCGGTATTCCTGGTCCGGCGCGACGCCGCGGGCCGCCTTGTCGAATTTGAACCATCGCAGGCCGCTGCTGCGCGCCGCGAGAGCTTCATCCATTTTCATATCGAGGAGGATGACGATCCGGCTCAGCGCGCCGCCGTCGTGAATGCGCTCAGCGAGGTCCTGGCCGAGGTTCGCATCAGCGTCGAAGATTGGCGGCCGATGCTGTCGCGCGTGCGCGACGTCATCGCCGCATTGACAACAGATCCGCCGCCGCTCGCTCACGAGGAGATTGCGGAAGCGATCGCGTTTCTCAAATGGATGGAGGAAGACAATTTCACCTTCCTCGGCGCGCGGGACTACCGGTTCATCGACAACGAAACGCTCGCGCCGGTGTTTGAGACCGGTCTTGGCCTGCTGCGGGCTCCGGATAGCCCGTTGTTGCAACACTGGAACGAGCCGCTGCGGATGACCACGGCGATCCGCGCATTTCTGC
>JBQCCX010000229.1:0-18904 GCA_051961815.1 Xanthobacteraceae bacterium | reverse complement strand
GAACTTGCCGAGATCACGATCGAAGCGGCGCGCGTCGCCCGCAATCTCGGCTACGACCCGCGCGTCGCCTTGTTGGCGTTCTCGACCTTCGGCCATCCGCCGGGCGAGCGCTCGCAGCGCGTGCAGGAAGCGGTGCGGCTTCTCGACGAGCAACGCGTCGATTTCGAATATGACGGCGAAATGGCCGCCGACATCGCGCTGAACATGGAATTGCGCGAGGCCTATCCGTTTTGCCGGCTGTCCGGCCCCGCCAACGTTTTGATCATGCCGGCATTCCACTCTGCGTCGATCGCGACCAAGATGCTGATGGAGCTCGGCGGCGCCACCGTCATCGGCCCGATGCTGGTGGGACTCGACCGCTCGGTTCAGATCGTGCCACTCGCTGCCAACGATGCCCAACTCGTCAATATGGCCGCGATCGCGGCGTTCAATGTCAGCGCATAGTGCCGCGAACCCGAAGTGCTGCCGAGGCGCGTATGAAACAGGCCGGCCGGACAACAGGACAGTCGACATCGCCCGACTGGACTTGGCCAGGCGGCAAACGCATTGCCGTCGCCTTTAATGTCTGCCTCGAAGCCTGGTCGGACGGCAAAGCGCCGGGCATCAGTCCGATGGGCAATCCGCTTCCGGCCGGCGCGCTCGACACTATGGCGATCTCCTGGGCGGCTTATGGCGTCGAGGTCGGCATCCACCGTTTGATCGACGGGCTCGCCAATCATGGCGCCAAAGCCAGCGTCATGGTGAATGCGATCATCGCCGAGCGTTCGCCGCAAACCGTGCGCGCGGTGGCGGATGGCGGCCACGAAGTGCTGTCGCATTCCTACGCCATGGATGTGATCCCGGGCCTGCTCTCGGATGACGAGGAGCGGCGAAACATCGCACGCTGCACCGAGCTCCTGGCCGCAGCGGCGGGAAAACCGGTATGCGGATGGCTCTCGCCGCGCGGCACGTCGAAGCCGTCGACGGCTAGACTCCTCGCCGAAGCCGGTTATCGCTGGTATGGCGATGTGTTCGATTTCGATCTTCCGCGGGTCATTAGCTGTGGCAACAGCAGGATTGTCGCCATTCCGTTGTCCTATGACGTCAACGACATGCCATCGATGAAGTACGGCCATCCGCCGCGCATGATGCTGGAATCGTACAATGAGGTGATCGAGATTGCGCGCGCCGGCAGCGAGCTTCGTCTCATCGATGTGACCAGCCACGCCCATATCTTCGGCCATCATCGCGGCGCATATTTTTACGAAAAGATCGTCGAGGCGGCGGTGGCGTCAACCGATATCTGGGTCGCCACCCGCGCCGAAATCGCCGATCACGTCTTGAGCATCATGCCGTCCTGACCGCAGCATGGGACAACGGATGGACATTGTCGGGATGGACGCTCTCGTATGATTCCTTTCGAAATGGCCGAGCCGGACTCGCTCCAAGAGGCGGTCGCGATGCTCGATGCGCAAGAGCCGACGATCCGGCCGGTCGCCGGCGGCACTGCGCTGATGCTGATGATGAAAGCCGGCGTTTTTCGCCCCACGCGACTGGTCAGCTTGCATCGCCTCGCGCCGGAACATGCGCGCGTCGCCATCAACGATTCCGGTGAATTGCGGATCGGCGCGCTGGCGACTTTGCGCGCGCTCGAACACGATCGCAACATCGCTGCGCATTTCCCGGTACTCAAGCGCGCGCTGCGCACCTTGTCCAATCCGCGCGTGCGCAACGTCGCTCGGGTGGGTGGCGCGCTGGCGCATGGCGATCCGCATATGGATCTGCCGCCGGTGCTTGCGGCGCTGGCCGCGCGCCTCAGCATTGCCGGTCCGAACGGCACGCGCGAACTGCCGCTTGGCGAGCTTTACACCGGCTATTACGAGACCGTTCTCGCGCGCAACGAACTCATTACGGCGGTCACCGTGCCGCCCCTCGCCGGCCGCAAAGCCGCTTATGTGAAAGTCACGGCGCGCTCGGCCGACGATTGGCCCGCGCTCGGGATCGCGGTGTCATTCACGTTGAAGGATCGCGCGGTGCACGATCCAACGGTGATCGTCAGCGCCGCGACGGAAAAAGTAACCCGCCTGAGCGGCGCAGAACGGGCCTTGCACGGCGCGCGTCTTGACGACGCGTTGTTGCGCCATGCCGGCGACGCCGCGGCCAAAGAGGCGGTCCTGCTCACCGATGCGCACGGCTCCGCGGCCTACAAGCGCGAATTGCTGCGCGTCTGTCTCGGTCGGGCGGTTCGCCAGGCCTGCGACGGCAGCGCGGGAGCGCACCAGCCATGAAACAGATCGGTCGAGATCTGCCACGGCTGGAAGCGCGCGCCAAAGTCAGCGGCCGCGCCGAATACACGCACAATCTGCGGCTTCCTGGCATGCTCTACGGCAAGGTGTTTCGCTCGACCGTGCCCCATGGCGTGATCCGCCGCATCGACACCGCGGCGGCGCGGGCGCTCCCTGGCGTGCATCGCGTGGTGACCGGAGCGGACATTCGCGCGCTCATTCCCGAGCCCTATTACGGCCCGGCGTTTCACGATCAGCCCATCCTTGCGCTCGACAAGGTGCGCTATGTCGGCGAGCCGGTCGCCGCCGTTCTGGCGAGCGATCCGCACATTGCCGACCAGGCGGCGCAACTGATTACGGCCGAATACGACGAGCTGCCCGCGGTCTATGACGAGCTGGCGGCGATGCAGCCGGACACGCTGGTGCACGAGGTGTTGCGCCCGGCCGGCACCTTTGCCGATCTCAAACATCTGCAAGGGCGCAAGGGCACCAACGTCGCGCTCGACTATCATTTACGGCGCGGCGACGCCGAAAAGGCGTTTGCCGGCGCCCATCGCGTTTTCGCGCACACCTTCAAGACCCAGCAATGTCTGCATCTGCCGTTCGAGCCGCACGTCGCGGTTGCCGAACCCGGCGACCAGCGGCTGACGATCTATAGCTCCAACCAGACGCCGTCATTCGTGCGCATCGAAATCGCACGGCTGTTCGGCTGGCCGGAAAACCGCGTGCGCGTCAAAGTCCCGTATCTCGGCGGCGGTTATGGCGCGAAGGTCTACGTCAAGCTCGAAGCGCTGGTCGCCGCGCTTGCCATGCTGGTGCGCCGTCCGGTCAAGATCGCGCTGACGATGGAAGAGCAGTTCTACATGATCACCAAACATCCGACGACATTCCGCATCAAAAGCGGCGTGGACCAGGATGGCCGCATCGTCGCGCGTGCGTGCGAAGTGTATTGGAACGGTGGCGCCTATGCCGACATCGGGCCGCGGGTGACGCAGAAATCCGGCTTCACCGCGGCCGGACCGTATGACATCGACAATGTCAGCATCGATTCGTATGCGCTCTATACCAACCGAACACCGGCGGGTGCGCTTCGCGGCTTCGGCGTTCCGCAATTGGTCTGGGGCTATGAAAGCCACACCGATCTGATCGCGCGCGAACTCGGCATGGATCCGGTCGCGTTCCGTCGCAAAAACCTGCTGCGCGACGGCCGGCCGCAGGCGAGCGGCACGGTACTCCACGATGCCGCTATCGGCGCGGTGCTCGACGCGCTGGTGGCGCGCATCGGCTGGAACGCCGCGTTCGACCGCGGCTCGCCGACGCGCCGCCGCGGCCGCGGCATTGCCATCGGCTTCAAGGCCTCGATTTCGCCGACCACCTCTGTCGCGGTGGTGAACGTGTCCGCCGACGGAAGCGTCACGCTTTACAAGAGCACCGTCGATATGGGGCAGGGCGGCGACACCGCGTTTGCGCAGATCGTCGGCGAGGTGCTCGATGTCAAAGCCGAGGATGTCCGTATCGTCGCGCCGGACACCGACATCACCCCCTACGATATGGGGACGCTCGGCTCGCGCTCGCTCTATCACATGGGCAATGCAGTACGCCTCGCCGCCGAGGACGCGCGCGCCGAATTGCGCGCGCTCGCCAGCGAAGCCGGGTTGCCGGAAGGCACCAACTATCCGCCCGCGGAAATATTCAAGAAGCGCTACGGCATGCAGGCCGGCAATGTCATCGGCACCGGGAGCTTCGTCCCGAGCTACAAAGCGCCCGATGCGCAGACCGGCCAGTCCGACAACGTCACGCCGTTCTGGATGGTCGGCGGCGCGGCCGCCGAGGTCGAAGTCGACACCGAAACCGGCCACGTGCGCATTCTCCGGCTCATCAACGCGGCCGATTGCGGCAAGCCGATCAATCCCGCGGTGGCGCGCACACAACTGTCCGGCGCCGCAATCATGCAGCTCGGCTTCACGCTATCCGAGGCGATGCAGCTCGACGGCGGCCAGGTCACGAATGCGTCTTTGGCCGATTACAAGATTCCGGGGATCGGCGACGTGCCTCCGATGGACAATGAGCTCGTTGCCGCGGAACAGAATTCCGGCCCGTTCGGCGCCAAGGGATTGGGTGAGACCGGCACGTTTGGCGTATCGCCGGCAATCGCCAATGCGATTCACGACGCGGTCGGCGTGCGCATCACCGAATTGCCGATCACCGCCGAAGCGGTGCTGCGCGCATTGCGCGCCAAGGCGGGCCAGCCGCTCGAGGACGAATGATGAGCGCGCGCACCATCAGTTTCACGCTCAACGGCGAGCCGGTCTCGACCACGATCGAGCCGCATCGCAACCTGGTGGAATTGTTGCAGCGCTTCGATCTGTTCGGCGCGCGAGAAAGCTGCGGGCAGGGGCTGTGCGGCTGTTGCACCGTGCTGGTCGACGGGGCGGCGGTGTCGGGCTGCCTTTATTTTGCGATCTGGGCTGACGGCAAAGCGATCACCACTGTCGAGCATCTCGACGCCGATGGCGCTCTGTCGAACGTGCAGCAGGCATTCATCGCCTGCGGAGCTTTCCAATGCGGCTTCTGCACGCCGGGATTCGTGCTGATGACGCAGCAACTGCTTAAAGAGAATCCCGATCCAAGCGATGAGGACATTCGGCATTATCTGTCGGGAAATCTCTGCCGCTGTGCGGCCTATCCGGAGATCATAGCGGCGGTCAAACAAGCGGCCAGAGGGTCGACGAGGTCAGTGGGGACAAGCTCGGGGCAATGACATGAAATTTTGGCAAGTTCTGTTGACGGCGATCCTGTTCCTCGCTGCGCCGCTGGCGCGCGCCGAAACGATCGATATCGGGGGCGATCATGGCGGCTTTGTCTATCTATACCAGCAGAAGTGGGAGAAGCTCGCCGCGCAAAAGGTCAATATCCGCATTGTCGGGCTTTGCGCGTCCGCCTGCACGCTGCTGACCGGCTATTTCCCGCGCAAGGACATCTGCGTCACGCCCGATGCTGCGCTCGGCTTTCACGCCGGAACGTTTCCGTTCGTCACCGACACGCTGTTACGGATATATCCGGAAGACATCCGCAAATGGATCGACGCGCATGGCGGATTGACCTTCCAGCTGATCTGGCTGCAGCGGCCGGAGATCTATAAGTTCTTTCGCAAGTGCTGACGTGTCGCCCGCGGTGACTGCAGCGGGTGAACGGCCGCTCAACCAAACTTCGGGTCGATGTTGGTCGACCATAGCGCGCGATCATCCACGTCCTTGAGCGTCACGGTCATGACCTCGGTGTTGCCGTCGATCGCGATTTGACCGAAGAACTGCATGCCATCGCTTGGCGGCAGATTTTGCCCCTGCTCCTTGCTCGGCGCTTTGACGAACACAAGTTGCGGTCCGAACGTCGCGTCAAGCTGGTTCGGCCCAAAGGTGCCGGCATGGATCGGTCCCGAGACAAATTCCCAGAACGGCTCAAAATCCTGGAACGCTGCCTTGTTGGGATCGTAATAATGGGCGGCCGTATAGTGCACGTCGGCTGTGAGCCACACCGTGTTGCGCACTCCGGCGCGCTTGATGAAGGACAAAATGTCCGCGATCTCGAGTTCGCGGCCGCGCGGCGCGCCGTTGTCCCCCTGGGCGATCGCCTCAAAGCCCCATTTGCGGTCGACATCATAAATCACGACCAAACTCAGCGGCATATCCGCGGCAATCACTTTCCAGGTCGCCTTTGAGTTCACCAATTCGCGCTTGAGCCAGGCAATCTGGGTCGGCCCGAGAAAATAAGCATCCGGCCCGTAAGTCTCTTGTTGGTCCTCGCCGTTGGCGCCGCGATAACTGCGCATGTCAAGCATGAAAATGTCGAGCAGCGGCCCGTACGAAATCTTGCGGTAGACCCGGCCCGGCTCAACCTGCGTCTCGCGCATCGGCATATATTCGTGGAATGCGCGACTGGAGCGCGCGGCGAGAATGAGCCCGTTCTGGACGACATAATGCCGGCGCTGCTGCTCCGCCCGCGTCAGCGGCTCGCCCGGCCACCAGTTGTTGTAGACCTCATGGTCGTCCCACTGCGAGAAAATGGGCACTTCGGCATTGAACGCCAGGACGTTTTTGTCGAGCAGGTTGTATTTGAAGTTGCCGCGAAATTCGTCGAGCGTCTCGGCTGGCTTCGACTTCTCGACGGTGATGAGGTTTTTCCAGATGTCGCCATTCGGCATTTTCTGCTCGGCCGTCATCGGATTGTCGGCGTAGATGTTGTCGCCGTTGTGGATGAAAAAATCCGGCCGGTTCTTGCGCATCGTCGCGTAAGTACGCATGCCACCGCGCGACTCATCGATCCCCCAGCCCTGTCCGGCGGTGTCGCCGGACCACACAAAGCTGATCGAGCGTTTATCGCTCGGCGCGGTGCGAAAACGGCCGACTAGGGGCTCGCCGACAATGCTGGGCGTGGCAAGGTCCTGAAAGCGGACGCGATAGAAAATGTCCTGCGCGGCCGGCAAGCCGTCGACCAGCGCTTTGGCGGTGAAGTCGCTCTCCGGCAGGGCGTCGACATAGGCGCCCTGCGCAACCATCTTGAAACTCTCGGTGGTGGAAATCTCGACCTGCATGCGGGACGGGCGGTCGGCGCGCGCCCAAACGACGGCCGAGTCCACAGACACGTCTCCTGACTGGACGCCGTGGGTAATCGTCGGCCGGTCCGCAGCAAAGCTCAGAGCGGGGCGGGCGATGGCAGAGGCAGCGGTCAGCGTTGCTGCCGATGCGCCGGTGGCCAGCAAGCGACGCCGGCTCACGGCAGAGCGGATTGACGGTCTCATGAGCGCGCCTCCCTTGGCGTTAAAAAGAGGGCTTACTTCTGATGGACGACGGGTTGATGACCGTGTCCACGATCTCGGCTTAAGTGCCATAAATGAAGTTTGCTGATGAAATTATCAGTGAAGTTACCAGTGGGCCAACAAGGCAATGATCAAAATGAGCATGGCGGTCACGGCGGAGACCCCCGCCGCGACGACTGTAGCAAACATGTACTGACTGTTTTTGACCGCGGCCTTTGCTGCCAGCTCGATAGCGGTCGCCGCCCGTTCCTCAGCGATCGCGGCTCTGGTTTGCGCGTCGATCGCTTCCAAATGCATTTTTGCGCGGAGAAGTTCCTCGCGATTTGCCGCCGAATGCTCCCGGCTCTCAAGAAGCTTTAAAAGGCCCGTCTTCTCTGCATCCTGCATCCAGGCGGCCATGGCGTTTCTCCCGGCGTCTCCCGCCGAAACCTAACAATTCAGTTCGCCTCCTCGCGCTCGTTCATGAATAAACGTTCCAGTTCAAGCCTTGTTCAACGCGGCCATGAAGCGGTTCTTGATAGCGTGCCCGTCGCGCAGCGGCAGCACCCGGGGCACGTCGTCCGGCTTGATCTTGGCATTGACCAGAATCGGGCCTTGGCCGCCATGCAACAATGTCCGCACGTCCGCGATCTCTTCACTGCGCGTAATGGTAAGCGCGCGGCGGAAACGGCAGGCGAGCGCCATCGCCGCGAAATCGATCCCGGCGTCGGTGTGACTAGGCTGCATGCCGGTTTCGCCATAACGGGCATTGTCGAGCACCACAATGACCAGATTTTTCGGCTGCTTGACGCCAATCGAGGCCAGGCTGCCAATGCCCATCAGCATGTCGCCGTCGCCGGGGATCGCGAGCACGCGGCGGTCGGGCCGCGCTAGCGCCAGACCGAGCGCAATCATAACGTTGCCGCCCATCGCCCCCCACAGATAGAAATTCAGCGGGTGATCGCCGGCCGCCGCAACGTCGTAGGTCGCCGAGCCGAGCCCGGGCACGACCAACAGATCGCCGCGGTCGGTCAACAGTTGCTGCACGAAATCGCGTCGGTCCAGCATCATAGCGCTCGCTATCGCGTCCATTGCTTGGGGCCGATCAGCCGCTGCGACAAGAGGATCGCGACCGCAAGATTACCGTTGAAGGCCATGTCGCAGCCGGCGCCGACGATCTCATCGACGGCGTCCGCGCTCTCGATCCGATAGGTGAGGAAGCCGCCGAGGCGCAGCACCTCTTCGGTGATGGTGCCCATCGGCACCTGCCAGGGGTTGAACTCGCCGAACTCGCCGCGCATCGTCACCAGGATCAAGCACGGGAAGCCGCAATTGCGCAGGAGCGAAAACATGTTCACGCAATTGCCGACTCCGCTCGATTGCATCAACAGTGCCGCGCGCTGGCCGCCCAGCGCGGCGCCTGCGGCGAGCCCGATGCCTTCTTCTTCGGTCGTCAGAACCACGTCGTCGATCTGCGGATCTTTTTGGCACAGCGCGATCAGCCGGCTATGCCCGGCATCGGGCACATAGCCGACTTGGCCTATGCCGAGGCGGCGAAAATGCGCGTAGATCGCATCAGGCCATGACGTCGCGAGGTCGGCGGGTGTGTGCAAAGGGCGGTCTCGAGATTGGCGGCGCAACTATTGCACGCCGGACAAAAAAGCCAAATTGCCGAGCGCGGCGCTCAGCGGCGCCACGGCAGAGCTTCGGGCTGTTCGACGAAGAACCAGGCGCCCTCACCCAATTCCGCCGGGAAAGTCGCGACAATGCCGTCTTCAAGCGCGCGCCATACCAGATCCGCGCCGTCGACCGCCGCTTCGGCGGCGGCGAGCGATTCGACGCCGAGTGCGTAACCAATCATGAACGGCAGCGAGGTGATCGGTACTTCCGGCAATTTCTCGGTGGCGCGTTCGCGAGTGACCAGATAAACGCCGCCTCGATCGAGCCGGATCAGCGCGCCGCCGGCAGTAAAGATTGCGGTCCGCCCGGTGAAGCGCTCGAAGCGCTGCGCCGCCTCTTCGATATCGCCGACCGCAATCACCACGTCGATGAGATCGCAAACGCCGTTCGGGTGTGACAGCCAGCGCGGCTGCCACACCGTGGCTTCGGTATGATGCGTCAAGACCTGGATACGCCCTTCCGGCATGACCATCGGCTTGACGCGGGAGATAGTGAAAGCGGCGGTGCACCGGCCGTTCTCGGTTTCGACCGGCCGCTGCATGCGCACCAGATCGCGTACCGCAAATCCTCCGGCGGCCAAGCGCTCGCGTGCCGCCGCGGCATCGCTGACCGAAAACGCGGCCAAGTGCAAACCGGCGCGGCGTGCAAGCGCCGCATCGAATTCGCCGGCCAGCGGCGTGTCGGAATTCTTGAACAGCACTTCCAAATAACCGCGCGCGAACATCGCGGTGACGTTGCCCAGTCCGGTAGGAACGAGACGCCCTGTCGATGGATCTTTATCGACCTGGATCGAGAGCGGCGTCGGCGCGAAGCCGGCGCGGTGCAGCGCGCGGCTTGCCGCTTGCGCATCGCGCACGAAATGCCCGACGTGATCGAGAAATATTTCTTCGCCCGCCGGGAGGCGGCGCTTGGCGGCCGCGGTCGTCGCGCGCGGCGGCACGGTCACTCCGAGCGGGCAATGCCGGCGTCCTCGACGACCTTGCCCCAGCGTGCGATTTCTGACTGCAGGAATTCGGCGAGCTCGGCGGGTGAGCCGGCGCCGACCGGAATCATGCCGATGTCGCGCATCCGCGCGCGCACATCGTTCATCGCCACCGCGGCGTTGAACTCGGCATTGAGCTTGGCGACGATCGCCGCCGGGGTGTGGGCCGGCGCGATCACGCCCTGCCACGCCGCGGCATCGAAACCAGGAACGCCGGCTTCCGCGAGCGGCGGCACTTCGGGCAAGCTGGAGAACGGCTGTTTGGTGGTGACCGCAAGCGCGCGCACTTTGCCACTCGAAATGAAGGGAGAAGCCGGGCCGTAGTCGGTGAACATCACCTGCACGTAGCCAGCGATCAGATCGTTGAGCGCCGGCGCGGTGCCGCGATACGGCACGTGGGTCATTTTGATTCCGGTCATCGTCGAGAACAACGCCGCCGCCAGGTGATGAAAAGCGCCGACTCCGCCGGTGCCGTAGCTCAGCGGCCGCTCCTTGGCGAGCTTGATCAGATCCTCGACGGTGTTCACCGGCAATGACGGATTGACGACCAGCACAAAAGGCACCCTGGCGATAAGTGCGACCAGCACCAAGTCCTTGGCCGGATCGTAGGGCAGGCTTCTGTAGAGGGTCACGTCCGCGGCCAGCGACGAGACCGTCATCGCAATCGTGTAGCCGTCGGCCGGCGATCTGGCGAGGTAATTGGTGGCGAGAATTGTGCCGGCCCCCGGGCGGTTTTCGACGACAAAGGCTTTGCCGAGCCGCTGCTCAAGTTTCTGCGCCAAGAGCCGCGCCAGGATGTCGGTGCCGCCGGCTGGCGCAAACGGCACGATGAAGGTGACCTGACGCTCCGGGTAGGTTTCGGCGCCGTTCTCGGCCCGGGCCGTCGCCATCGCCAATGCCGGCAATGTGGTGGCGAGCAGAGCGCGGCGCGAAAGTCGCGCGGTCCTTTCTGCCGTCATTGCCGTCTTCTCCCGGTCGCCCGGCATAGCCGGATTTTTGCTCTTGGCCTGCGCTTTACCACGGCCGCTGCGCCACCGTCACCCGGGAGCGGCTGCGGCACAAGCGTCGGGACGTCGGCGCCGGATCGGGAGCAAAACTCGCCCGGCTGGCATTTCTTGACAGCCAGTTATCAGCCGGTCATAACGGCGCCGGTCTGCGCATTCGATGCCGCCGTCGCGCCAAGAGGCTGTGGACCGGCCGCGGACCGTCAGCAGAATAGACTGCAAGGATCCGGTCCGGGCAAAGCCCCGAGCATCGGGCTTCGAAACGAGGCTTGGCAACGAGGCTTGGCAACGAGACTTGGCAACGAGACTTGGCAACGAGACTTGGTAACCAGGCTTGGAAGAGGACGAAAGATGTTCGCGGTCTTTAAAACCGGCGGCAAGCAATACCGGGTAGCCGCCGAGGATGTGATCAAGGTCGGTAAAGTCAAAGGCGAGCCCGGCGAGATCGTCGAATTTGGCGAGGTCTTGGTCGTGGGCGGCGACAATCTATCGCTCGGCGCGCCAACTGTTGCGGGCGCAGTGGTGGCTGCCGAAGTGCTTGAGCAGGCGCGCGGGCCGAAGATCATCGCCTTCAAAAAGCGCCGCCGAAAAAACTCGCGGCGCAAGATCGGACATCGCCAGGACTTTACGCTTTTGCGCATCACCGAGATCCTGACCGACGGCAAGAAGCCGAGTAAGCAAGCGCAACCGCGAGTGAAGCGCCCGACTGCGGCTCCGGAAGGCGCGGCAGCGGCCGACGATGCCGCCGCGACGCCCAAGGCCTCGGCCAAGAAAGCCGTCAAAACGAAAGCGAAGCGGGCGGCAAGGGAAATGAAGCCGGCAGCCAAAGGGCCGTCGCGAGGCAAGAAGAAGTAGCGAGACAACAAGAAGTGACATTGGCAGGTGATGCTTTTGTCACGAATTGGGTATAAGTACTCGGCAAGTGAGTTTCGGAGGCCGTAATGGCACATAAAAAGGCAGGCGGATCGTCGCGCAACGGCCGCGATTCCGCCGGACAGCGCCTGGGTTTGAAGATTTTTGGCGGCGAACAGGTCCTCGCCGGCAACATCATCGCGCGCCAGCGCGGCACCAAATGGCATGCCGGCCGTAACGTCGGCGTCGGCAAAGATCACACGCTCTTTGCTCTGATTAACGGCAAACTCGAGTTTCGTACCAAAACCAAAGGCCGCGTGTTTGTGTCCGTACGTCCGATGAATGAGGCCGCGGCCCAGTAATACGGTGGATCATACGAGGTCCGCCGGCATCCAGTCGAACCGGCGGGCCCAAAATGGGCTCCAAAAGGGGAGACCGGCATGCCGGTCTCCCCTTTCGGTTTCTTGCAGGAGCCCAGGCGATGACGCTCGCACCTGAAGTCGCAACGTCTCACGTGGCGCCGGTCCCGGCGCGAGACGCCAAGGACAACGTCCAGGCCAGCGCCAAGGCCAACGCCAGCGCCAAGGCGCAGCGTATTCCCGTGCTCAAAACCGCGCGGCTGGTACTGCGCGCGCCCGTGCACAGCGACGTGCCGGCAATAGTGGCTCTGGCCGGCGACCGCCGCGTTGCCGAAAACACGGCGCGGATTCCGCATCCCTATACTGCCGCCGACGCAGCCGCGGTGTTCACTGCGATCAATCACAGCGGCGGCGAGACGGCATTTGCGATCGAGCTTGACGGCGCGCTGATCGGAATGTGCGGCCTTGCTCCGAGGCCGGATGGCATCGAGCTCGGCTATTGGCTGGGGGTTCCGTCTTGGAACCGCGGCTATGGGACCGAAGCGGCGCGGGCCGTGATCGATTACGGCTTCGCCCGGCTGGGCCATGACGTTTTGCACTCCGGAGCCCGCGTCAGCAATCCGGCGTCGCGGCGCGTGCTGGAGAAGTGCGGCTTCCAATGGACCGGCGTCCGGCTTTGCCGGATCCGCGCCATCAATTCGGCGGCGCCGATCGATCGCTTTCGTCTTGATCGCGGTCTGTGGGTGTCGCTGAAGTCCTGGGGCGAGGCACGCCAGCTCGCCTAGAGAATGATCCGGAAAATCGCTACGGCCGCGGATTGGTGGCAAAGAACGGCGCCAGCTTTGCCACCAGCGCCCGGCCGAACGCCCCCTGCGGATTTGAAGGGGTCGCGTGGTCCATCATTTCCCAGCCATGAATCAGCACGCGGGCGTGCTCGAAGGCGTTTTCGAAGTCGGCGCCGGGATGCAGGCTTTGGTGGAAGAACGCGTCGCCGAAATACGTCCAGTCGCGTTCGGGTGCGCAGCCAAATGACGTGTGCTTGGCGTCCGCTGCGGTGATGACGATGGAGTTGTCGTTCGCCAACGGCGGAACGAAAATTCCGGCAAAGCAGGCCGATACGATCACCACCCGATTTTTGATGCCTTCGCCGTCGAGTGCCGCCGCGACCTGTTGCGGTGTCAGCTCTGCCGTCCCGCCGGGCAGTTGCAAGGCGAAGCCGGTCTGCTCGCCGTGCGACGTCATGACCAGGACCAGGACATCGTTGTCCTTGTCCATCACATTAGCCACGGCGTGTACTGACGCGGCATAGTTCAAAGCGGTGGCCAGCGGAATGGTGTCGAGCGTATCGCGGCGATTGATCAGGCGCACCGTGCCGCCTTTAATCGGCAAAACGCTGCCGAGTGCCTCCAATGCGCCGTCCAGCTCTTTGACGAAGACATCCTGATCGGCCCAGCCGGCGATCGCGATTGTATAGATTCCAGTTTCGCCTTGGCGCGACGGCTTGAGCTGCGCGAACTGCTCCTGGAGGAGCCGTATTTGCGCCTTTTGGATCTGCGCGATCCGGCCGGCGCTCAGGCCCGGGCGCGGCTTGGCTTCGGCGCGATGGCCGGCATACACGGTCTCCCACCAGTTGGCGTTGCGCGGGTCGAAATCGGAGGGCACGAATACCGGCGTGTGCGGCATCGCCAGATTGGCCGCCAGCAATGCGAGCCACAGGCCGGCGATCCTGCCGATGAGCCGCCAACCCCATTGTTGTTCGAGCGAGCCGACAACGCAGGTCATAGCCCCGATCCACCACGCAAACACGACCGCGTAGGTGGCGCTTCCGACGATCGCATTGTTCACCAAGACCGTCTGTCCGGCCGCTTGTGCCACGAACGGCGCGCCGAGGCTGATTGCCGTCATCACCAGATCGGCGATCACCGAGAGGACAAACATCGCCGCCAGCGCAGTGGTGCGCGCAGCCGGGCGCACGAACAGGGCGGCGATCGCGAGCTCAAGCGCGATCCAGGCAATCACCGCATTGAGGCCATAGGGATTGAAGGCCTGCCAGGCGCCGGCCGCGAGCAGTTGCAGTCCGGCGCGGACCATTGCCACCAAAATTGCGAACGCCAACAACGAACGCAATCCGACCAGCGGCGGATCGGCTGTCCTACGCCAGATCGCCGCCCGCATCGCGAGCTTTACAACCCCTAACGCTTGGCCCCACACGCTTGCCGCTCTCCACGCCGGTTCCGGGCAGGCGGACAGATAGACTGCGGCCCGGGTGACGCCGGACCTTATATCAGGCCAGGCATAATCGGCCACCGCGCCGGACGCCGCTGGAAAGGCAGTTGTGCCGTCGGGTTTCGCGTTTTACCAGTTGAGGAAATGAAGTTTCTCGACCAAGCCAAAATCTACATTCGCTCCGGCGACGGCGGCAACGGCTGCATCTCGTTCCGGCGCGAGAAGTTTATCGAATTCGGCGGGCCGAACGGCGGCGACGGCGGCAGGGGCGGTGATGTCGCGGCCGAAGCGGTCGATGGCCTCAACACCCTGATCGATTACCGCTACCAGCAACACTTCACCGCAGGCAACGGCCGCGCCGGCATGGGCAAGGACCGGCACGGCGCCAACGGCGCCGATGTCGTTCTCAAGGTGCCCGTCGGCACCCAGATCTACGACGAGGACGACACAACCCTGTTGGCGGACCTGACTGCAACCGGACAGCGCGTCGTCTTGGCGCGCGGCGGCAATGGCGGATTCGGCAATGCCCATTTCAAGACATCGACCAATCGCGCGCCGCGGCACGCCAATCCGGGTCAGCCGGGCGTCGAGCTCACGCTGCGGTTGCGGCTCAAGCTGATCGCCGACGCCGGCATCATCGGTTTGCCTAATGCCGGCAAATCGACCTTTCTCGCCGCGGTCAGCGCAGCCAAACCCAAGATCGCCGACTATCCATTCACGACATTGCATCCGCAGCTCGGTGTGGTCGAGATCGATGGGCGTGAATTCGTGCTCGCCGATATTCCGGGCTTGATCGAGGGCGCCCATGAAGGCGTCGGACTCGGCGACCGCTTTCTCGCCCATGTCGAACGCTGCCGCGTGCTCCTGCATCTGATCGACGGCACCGGCGAGGATGCCGGCGCCGCTTACAAAACCGTGCGCGCGGAACTGAAAGCGTACGGGCATGAGCTTGCGGAAAAGCCGGAAATCGTCGCGCTCAATAAAGCCGATGCGCTCAGCGCCGCCGACATCGAGCGACAAGCAGCCAACTTGAAGCAGGCCGCGAAAAAAACACCATTCGTCATTTCGGCGGTGAGCAGGCACGGCGTCGATGGCGCGTTGCGCGCGCTGTTGCAGTTCATCGACAAGGCGCGTGCGGACAGCGCCGTCCCGCGCGCCGATGTCGCCTGGCAGCCTTAGAGGGCATGATCGGGAAGATTACGCTCAACTGAGAACGACACACGCGGAAGCGGGCAGGGGGGACGATGACTCACACCTTTGTGCTGGTGCACGGAGCCTGGCACGGCGGATGGTGCTGGCGCCGCGTCGCCGATCGGCTGCGCCGCGACGGCCATGTTGTCTTTACGCCAACGCTGACCGGCCTCGGCGAGCGCTCGCATTTGCTGAGCGCCGATATCGATCTTGGCACTCACATTGCCGACATCGTGAACGTGATGCGCTGGGAGGGGCTGAGTGATGTGGTTCTCTGTGGCCATTCCTATGGCGGATTCGTTATTTCCGGCGTCGCCGAGGTGATGGCGGCACAGATCCGCTCGATGGTGTTTCTGGACGCATTTCTTCCCGAGAAAGGCGACACGATCCTCAAACTCACTGGGGCGGCGGTCGCCGATGCCATTCGCGCCGCTATGCAGCGCGGCGACGTCGGCGTGCCGCCGCGGCCTGCGGAGGCTTTCGGCGTCAATGAAGCTGACCGCCAGTGGGTGGACAGTCTTTGCGGGCCGCAGCCGATCGGCACATTCACGTCCCCGATCGCGCTTAGCGGCGCGCGCGAGCGTATCGCGCGCAAGACCTACATTCGCGCCAAAGGCTACCATAATCCGAGCTTCGATCGCGCATCGGCGGCGGTGCAAGCGGATCCATCATGGCAGTGCTATCAACTGCCCTGCGGCCACGACGTCATGGTCGACATGCCGGATCGCCTCAGCGAATTTCTCCTGCAAGCCGCGGCCTGAAGCGTTCGAAGCGGAGCGAGCCGTCGCGTTCGATGCGCGGCAACAGATCGATTTCCCAGGTCAGATAGTCCTGCATGGCCGCTTTGGCGTCGCCCGGGCGCTCATACGGCTTGCGCCATTGATCGACCGGCTCGTCGGCCATCTTCGGCTCGATGGACAATGTGCGCCCGGCCGCTTGCCAGGCGCCATTTCCACCGTTGAGGCAACGGACCGCCCCACCGATCAGCTCCTCGGCTTCGGTCACTGCAAGCGCAGCGAGCGCGCCGTCCTCGCACGTGAGGACCACGGTGTTTGCGGGAGATATTGTTCCCAGCGCCCGCGCCAGGCGCGTCCTGATCGCAAACCAGGCCCCCGGAATGTGCCCGGCGAGATAATGACGGCTCAGCGAAAGATCGATGACGGTCGCCGCGTTGCGCGACAGCAGGTCGGCGAGCGCTTCGACGGTGATGGCCGCTTCACGGCGGGCTTCCCCCGCAAGCAGCGGCGGCGCCGGCCGGCCGGTCTCGTTGCCGGCTTCGGCAAGGACATAGACCTCGGCAAATCCCATTTGCCGCAGCCACGATCCGGTCATGGCAGCGCGGACTTCCAGATCGTCGGCCAGCACCACCCGCGCGCCGAGCGTGCCGATATATTGATCGGTGGCCTGAACTAGTTGACCGCCCGGCGCAGATATCGCGCCGGCGATGTGGCCCGCTTCGTATTCGGTGGGATCGCGCACGTCGAACAGATAAACCGTGCGGGTCTCGTCCCGCCGCAAGACGTCGAGACGGGCGCGGTCGATGATTTCGACGCCGCTCGCCTTCGCCACCCGGCGCGCCGCAGTTTTGGCCCAAGGCAAGTAAGACAATTTTTCGCGCGACACGCGCGGCGCGCGGCGATCCTTGCCGCTGTCGCAGTCAAAGCCGGCCAGGCTCCAGCCCATCGTGCCGTTGCGCAACGCCACCACTTTGTTGGGAAGGCCGGCATTGATCAGCGATTGCGCGCCGATAATGCTGCGGGTGCGTCCGGCGCAATTGACCACCACCATCGTATCGTCCGACGGCGCGAGCTCGCGCGCCCGCAGCACCAATTCCGCGCCGGGGACATTGGTGGCGCCGGGGATCGAGATCCGCGCATATTCATCAAACGGCCGGCTGTCGAGGATCACGAGGTCGGCGCCGTTACCAATCAGACGCGCGAGCTCATCGGCGGCGACGCTCGGGGTGGCGTCTTCGTGCTCGATGAATTCGCCGAACGCCTTGCTCGGCACGTTGACGCCGGTGAAGAGTTCGAAGCCGGCTGCGGCCCACGCCGCTACGCCGCCGGCGAGGTTGCGCAGATCGGAATAGCCGTTGCGCGCCAGTACCGCGGCGGCGCGCTGGGCGAGACCGTCATTGTCGTCGCACAGTACGATGCAGGTCGTGCGGCGCGGCACCAGCTGGGCGAATTTCAGCTCCAGCCGGCTGAGCGGCGCCGAACGCGCCAGCAGCAGATGGCCTTGCGAATAGATCAGCTCTTCGCGGACGTCGACCAGCGCAAGCTCGCGCCCGTCCTCCAGCATGCCCCGCAACGCGGCGGGGCTGACCGCCGCCGTCACGTCGCTTGTTGCGGCGTCATCTGCTTGACTTCGCCGGTATTGAGATCGAAGCGCACGCGCCGGATACGATCGAGATTTGTTCCGGTCACGCGAACGAAGCGGGCGTCATCGGGGTAGTCGATCGAGTGAATCTTGCCGTCCTGATAAATACCGGCTTGGCCGGGCATCAGCCGATACTTCTTCACCGGCTTGAGCTTGGCATGCTGCGGATCGCCGCCGTCGTCCTCGCGCTCCCATTCGGTCATGTCGGTGTAGTGGGTCGCCTGGCCGTAGATCGCCCAGGACGCGCCGTGATCGTGCGGCGGCGAGACCCGCGCCTTGTCATTGATGTGAGCGAGCACCTGAAACCCGAGTTCCGGGTCCTCGTAAAGGACATGCAGCCCACGCGGCGCCTGTTCGCAGTGCTGGCGCACAAAATCGGGATTCCGAAGCAGCCGTTCGAGTTGGGCGCGCACCTGTTCGCGGCCCTTGGGGCCAGGATCGCCAGCCAGGATCGAGCGGCAATCGGAAATGAACTGGTTGAGTTCGTAAGCCATCGCAATCACTCCTGCTGGAGCTTGGAGCCGCTCACTGTCGCGCATCCGTGCGCCGGGCGCTAGTGCCGCGAACCCGAAGTATGAGCTTCGGAATCGGAACATTAATGCGGCGAGCGGGTACCAGCCAGTTTGGCGCGACTCGCTCGGATCGCTACATTAGTCCGTATGTTCGGTCTGCCTCGAACGCATGAGCGGCCCCGGAACGTACGGCTCGACACGCTGATCCGCCTGCGCTGGCTCGCGGTCAGCGGCCAATTGGCCGCTGTCTTGGTGGTCCATTTCGGCCTGGAATTTGAGGTTCCGATTTGGGCCTGCCTTGCGGTTATCGCATTGGCCGCGCTGTTGAACGTGGCGCTGCGTGTCAGCTTCCGTCAAACCCAGTGGCTTGAACCCGACCGCGCCGCCTGGCTGCTGACCTTCGACATCGCCGAACTCGCCGCGCTTTTGTATCTCACCGGCGGGCTGGAAAATCCCTTCGCTTTTCTTCTTCTCGGGCCGGTTCTGATCTCGGCGACCGCCCTGCCGCCCCGCATGACCTTGCTGATCGGCACGTTTGCGATGTTCTGCGCCACAATGCTGGTGTTTCTGCATTACGATTTGCCGTGGGACGCCGACAACCCGCTCGAACTTCCTGAAATCTACATGGTCGGTGTCTGGCTCTCGATCCTGCTCGCGATC
>JBQCCX010000228.1:0-5595 GCA_051961815.1 Xanthobacteraceae bacterium | reverse complement strand
CATGGAAAATCAGCGCGAGGATCTGGTCGTAATCCTGGCGGGTTATCGCCAACGCATTGAGAACTTTTTTATATCAAATCCCGGTTTTCGATCGCGGATCGCGCATCACATCGATTTTCCCGACTACGATGCCGGCGAGCTCCTGGCCATCGCCGAAGTGCTGGCCGCCCAGAGCGAGTATCGTCTGAGCCCGGCTGCGCATGAGGCGATGATCGATTACATCGCGCGACGGCGCGAGCAACCGAACTTTGCCAATGCCCGTTCGATCCGCAACGCGCTTGACCGCGCGCGACTGCGCCAAGCCATGCGGCTGTGCGCCGGCAATGGCGTTGCGAGCCGGGAGGCTTTGCAAACGATAGAAGCCGAAGACATACGAGCTAGCCGCGTGTTTGCGACATAGCCGCGCTAACGCGCGACACGCAGGAGGAAATCATGGGCGATCAGCCGAGTCTAGATGAATGTCTGGATGGCTGGGCAAAAGCCGGCGATCTCCACCACGCCGTTGCTTCGACTCTGAAGGAGGTGGCGGGCGCCTGCCGCGAAATTGCGGCACTTGTCGCTACGGGTTCTTGCGTCGACGATCTCGCCGCGCGTAAGCGGGAGGGTGCCGGCGGCGACTTTCAGACCGAGCTTGATCTGCGCGCGCAATACCTTCTGGTTAGGGCACTTGCACGAGCGCCGGTTGCTGCTGTCGCCTCCGAGGAAATGGAAACGCCTTTGCCGCTTAGTCCCGGCGCTCCGATTAACATCGCGCTCGATCCCCTCGACGGTTCCTCGAACATCGAGACCAACGCGTCAATCGGCACCATCTTTTCTCTGCTTTCTGCTCCTGCCGGCAGCAGCGCAAGCGATCCCGCGGCCTTTCTGCGCCCAGGTCGAGAGCAGTTGGCGGCGGGCTACGCGATCTACGGGCCGCAGACCGCACTCGCGCTCACGCTTGGCGCCGGCACCGACCTCTTTACCCTCGATCCCGCGCGCGGACAGTTCGTCCGCAGCCACGCCAATGTCAGCGTGCCGCCGCAAGCGCGTGAGTTCGCCATCAATGCGTCCAACTACCGCCATTGGGACATACCGGTACAGAGCTGGTTCAACGATTGCCTAGCAGGCACAGACGGTCCACGCGCGGACAACTTCAACATGCGCTGGACGGCGTCGATGGTCGCGGAGGCACACCGCATTCTCGTTCGCGGCGGGGTTTACCTTTATCCCAGCGATGCACGACAGGGATATCGCAATGGTCGACTCCGGCTTATTTATGAGGCGAACCCGATCGCGTTCCTGATGGAACAAGCTAATGGCCAAGGCTCGACCGGCCGCGAGCGTATCCTCGATCGGGTGCCGCGCCTTTTGCACGAGCGCGTGCCGTTCGTTTTCGGAGCACGCCAGGAGGTGGAGCGGATCGAGCGCTATCACCTCGGCGGGTCGCCGACAGCCGAAACATCGCCGCTGTTTGGGCAGCGCGGATTGTTCGTCCGAGAAGCCTAGCTTTGATCGGGGATGTCGGGTCGTGTCAGTCAAACATCCCATTATTTCGGTCACGGGATCGTCCGGTGCCGGCACCACGTCAGTGCGGCGGACTTTCGAGCAAATTTTCCGGCGCGAAGGAATTTCCGCGGCTTTCATCGAGGGCGATGCCTTCCATCGTTACGATCGCGCCGGGATGAAAGAGGCGACCCATCGGGAACGAAAAAAAAACAACTTCAACTTCAGCCATTTCGGTCCTGAGGCCAACCTCCTGGAAGAGCTCGAATCGGTATTTCGCGAGTTCAGCGAGCAAGGCACCGGCCGCACGCGTCACTACGTGCATGATGCCGAGGAATCTAAGAGTTTTGGCCATGCGCCGGGTACGTTTACGCCGTGGGAGGAACTGCCGAAACAGAGCGAACTCTTGTTTTACGAGGGCCTGCATGGCGCCGTTGTCACTGACCAGGTGAACACTGCCCAATATGCTGATCTTAAGATTGGGGTCGTCCCCGTAATAAATCTCGAATGGATCCAAAAAATTCATCGTGACCGGGTGCAGCGCGGTCACTCCGAGCTGGCGATCGTGGAAACGATTTTGGGGCGCATGCCCGATTACGTGCATTTCATCTGCCCGCAATTCACCCAGACCGACATTAATTTCCAACGCGTACCGACCGTGGATACGTCAAATCCATTTATCGCGCGGTGGATTCCCACGCCCGACGAATCGATGGTGGTGATCCGGTTTCGAAATCCGCGCGGCATCGACTTCTCCTATCTCGTTACCATGATCCACGGCAGCTTCATGTCTCGCGCCAATTCCATCGTCATTCCCGGCAACAAGCTTGACCTCGCGATGCAACTGATTTTAACGCCGATGATTCTCAAGCTCATCGAGAAGCGGCGGCGCGCCATTCTGCAGGAGCCGGACCGATGAATGTAATGACCCCGCAAATCTCGCAACGGATTGTTCAGCCGATCACTGCCGCGTTACGCGCATTGGCGATGGATGCTGTCGAGAATGCTAAATCCGGGCATCCCGGCGCGCCGATGGGATTGGCGGAAATTGCTGCGGTCCTCTGGCGCCGCCATTTGCGCCACAATCCAGCGAATCCCGTGTGGCCCGACCGCGATCGCTTTGTGCTGTCAAACGGCCACGCCTCGATGCTGCTCTACGCGCTGCTTCATCTTACTGGCTATGACCTGCCAATGAGCGAGCTCAAGCGCTTCCGCCAGCTTCACTCGAAAACTCCAGGCCATCCTGAATTTGCTGTCACACCGGGAGTGGAGACAACGACGGGTCCGCTGGGTCCCGGTTTTGCCAACGCCATCGGAATGGCGATCGCCGAAATGACTCTCGGCGCCCAGTTCAACCGTCCCGGTCACACCATCGTTGATCATCGCACCTTCGTCGTCGTCGGTGACGGCTGCCTTATGGAGGGCATTAGTCACGAGGCGGCATCGTTGGCCGGTCGGCTCGGTCTCGGCAAATTGATCGCGATCTACGACGACAACGGCATTTCAATTGATGGGAAGGTCACTGAATGGTTTGCCGACGACACACCGCGGCGATTTGAGGCTTATGGCTGGCATGTGGTGCGCGACGTTGATGGACACGATCCAGGCGCGATCGACGCCGCGCTAGCGGGGGCAATCGCCGAGTCGGCCCGACCGAGCCTGTTGTGCTGCAAAACCGTCATCGGATGTGGCGCTCCCACCAAACAAGGTCACCACGATACGCACGGTGCCCCGCTTGGCCCTGAGGAGGTCGCACGCGCACGCGCCGAACTCGGCTGGAGTCATGGCCCATTCGAGATTCCCGCTACAGTCGCTGAAGCTTGGGACGCTCGTCGCCAGGGAGCTGCGATCGAAACCGACTGGAACCAGCGCTTCGAACGCTATCAAGCGGCTTATCCTGACCTCGCGGCTGAGCTTACCCGCCGTCTCCAAGGCACCCTTGCGGCGGAATTTGCAGCCATTGCGGACGCTTTGGTCTCTGCATGCGTGGCGAAGGGCGAATCTTTGGCAACGCGCAAAGCCAGTCAGAACGCGCTGACATCGTTTGCCAAGACATTGCCGGAATTGTTTGGTGGCTCGGCCGATCTCGCCCATTCCAATCTGACGGTTCATCCGCTGACGCAGCCGGTGACACGCAACGCTGCCGGGAATACGATCTTTTTCGGCGTGCGAGAGTTCGGGATGGCTGCAATCGCCAACGGAATCGCACTGCACGGCGGCTTCATTCCCTATGCTGCGACCTTTCTGATCTTCTCCGATTATGCGCGCAATGCTGTCCGCATGAGCGCGCTGATGCGCCAGCGTGTCCTTTACGTTTTCACCCATGACTCGATAGGTCTTGGCGAGGATGGGCCGACACACCAGCCGATCGAACAGCTGGAGTCACTTCGACTCATCCCGAATCTCCACGTCTGGCGTCCATGCGACGCTGTCGAGACGGCGGTCGCTTGGTGCAGCGCGCTCGAACGGAGAGACGGGCCCTCAGTGCTTGCGCTGTCGCGCCAAACACTCGCGCATCAGGTCCGAACACCAGCGCAGATTGATGGGATCCGCCGCGGTGGTTACGTGCTGATCGAGCCGCAATCCGCGCCGCAAGCAGTCATCATTGCGACCGGCTCGGAAGTTCAGCTCGCATGCGCCGCCGCTTCAGAGCTCTCGTCCAAAGGTTTGCCCGTCCGCGTCGTTTCCATGCCCTGCATGGAACTTTTCGAAAAGCAGAATGCGGCGTGGCGCGCAGCGGTGCTTCCGCCGAGCCTGCCTGCAGTCGCGGTTGAGGCCGGAGCAACGCGCGGGTGGTGGCGTTACACCGGCCGAACTGGCGCCGTGATCGGTATGGATCGCTTCGGCGAGTCCGCGCCAGCGGGTGATCTTTTCGTCCATTTCGGTTTCACGCCACAGCGCCTTGCTGACGCAGCCCGGTCTGTCATTGCGGCAGCAACTGCTAGTTAGCTCAGGGGAGAACGATGCCGCTGATTTCCATGCGCCAACTTCTCGATCACGCTGCCGAGCATAGCTACGGCGTTCCGGCGTTTAACGTCAACAACATGGAACAGATCAAAGCAATTATGCAGGCTGCCCACAAAACCGAAAGCCCTGTAATTCTTCAGGGCTCAGCGGGTGCGCGCAAGTACGCAGGGGAGTCATTTCTCCGCCACCTCGTCGCGGCAGCGGTGGAGGCTTATCCAGAACTTCCGATAGTGATGCATCAGGACCACGGTGCTTCGCCCGACATCTGCATGGGCGCAATCCGCTCCGGCTTTACCTCGGTGATGATGGACGGCTCGCTCAAGGATGACGCCAAAACGCCCGCGGATTATACCTACAACGTCGCGGTTACTCACAAAGTGGTGGGATTCGCACACGCTGTCGGCGTATCGGTCGAGGCCGAGCTTGGCTGCCTCGGCTCTCTTGAGACACTTTCGGGCGACAAAGAGGACGGCCATGGTGCGGACGGCAAGCTCTCGCGCGAGCAATTGCTGACCGATCCCGACGAAGCAGCCCGCTTCGTCGATGAGACACAATGCGATGCGCTGGCGATAGCGATCGGTACCTCACATGGCGCTTACAACTTCAAGCGCCAGCCAACCGGTGATGTGCTGGCTGTCGACCGGATCAAGACAATCCACCAGCGCCTCCCGAACACCCACCTGGTAATGCACGGCTCGTCTTCCGTGCCACAGCAGCTGCGGCAGGAAATTCGAAGTTACGGCGGCGACATCCGTGAGACCTATGGCGTACCGATTTCCGAAATTCAGGAGGGGATCCGCCACGGTGTGCGCAAGGTAAACATAGATACCGACATACGCCTGGCCATGACTGCCGCTATGCGGCGCACAATGAAAAAGAGTTCGCATGAGTTCGATCCACGCAAGTTTTTGCAGGCTGCGATGGACGAGACCGAGAAGGTATGTATCGAGCGTTTCGAGGCATTCGGCTCCGCCGGCCAGGCATCCGATATCAGTCCAATTGGTCTTGAAGCCATGGCCGAGCGTTACAAGTCTGGTGCTTTGCGCCAAGTCGTGCACTGACACAGGACAATGCCAGCACGTGATTTTCGCAAGCTACGGAATGCCTCACGTGATTCCTCGGTGGTCAACATGCATCTGCAGTTGA
>JBQCCX010000227.1:0-3688 GCA_051961815.1 Xanthobacteraceae bacterium | reverse complement strand
TCGATGAAGAATGCCCTCGATGACGTCGATGCTGCCTTCGCCAAGCAAACCGGGATTGCGACTGTTGCCAGCTACGACGCCAGTTCGGCGCTGATGAAGCAGATCGAGCAGGGCGCGCCAGCCGATGTTTTCATTTCCGCCGATCTGAAATGGATGGATTACGGTTCACAGAATAAACTCGTCGATGACAAAACGCGCGTGAATTTACTCGGTAACACGCTCGTTCTGATCGCCGGCAAAGACTCCAAGCTGGCCAATGTGACGATCAGCCCCGGCCTCGATCTCGCCGGCCTCGCCGGCGAAGGACGGATCGCAACCGGCGACGTGCGCGCAGTGCCGGTCGGAATTTACGCCAAGAGTTCGCTGCAAAAGCTCGGCTTGTGGGATGCAGTCGAGCCTAAATTGGCGATGGTCGGCAATGTCCGCGCGGCACTCGTCCTGGTCGCGCGCGACGAGGCGCCACTTGGCATCGTCTACGCGACCGATGCCAAAGTCGACCCGGCGGTGAAGGTCATCGCCGACTTTCCCGACGACTCGCATGAACCGATCGTCTATCCGGTAGCGGCAACCCCGACTGCCAAGCCGGCGGCCGCGCTTTATCTAGCGTTCCTGCGCTCGGCGACGGCGCGGGCGATCTTTGAGCGCTACGGCTTTCGTGTCCTCACAAAGCCGGTTTCATGAGCCGCGCCCGTCATGTTTGAGCTTGCGCCGGCAGAATGGACGGCGGTCGAATTGTCGCTGCGCATCGCGCTGGTGGCAACGGCGTGGGCGCTGCCATTCGGCATCGCCGTCGGCTGGCTGCTGGCGCGCGGCAAGTTCTGGGGCAAGACCGTGCTTGATGGTCTCGTTCACTTGCCGCTGGTACTGCCGCCCGTCGTGACCGGCTATCTGTTGCTGATGTGGTTCGGCCGCAAGGGCCCGATCGGCGCGTTTCTGTATGACCACTTCGGCGTCGTCTTCGCGTTCCGCTGGACCGGCGCGGCGCTCGCCTCCGGCGTGATGGGATTTCCGCTATTGGTGCGGCCGATTCGACTGGCGCTGGAAGCGATCGACCGCCGGCTTGAGGATGCAGCTGGAACGTTGGGCGCCAGTCCGGCGCTGGTGTTCTTCACCGTGACGCTGCCGCTCGCTTTACCCGGCATCGTTGCCGGTCTGTTGTTGTGCTTTGCCCGCGCGCTGGGCGAATTCGGCGCGACGATCACCTTCGTCTCCAACATTCCAGGCCAGACGCAAACGATCTCGGCGGCGATCTACACCTTCCTGCAAATTCCCGATGGCGATGCCGCGGCCGGCCGGCTGGTCGTCGTCGCTATCGCTTTGTCGCTGGCCGCGCTCATTGCCGCGGAATGGCTGGGCCGGCGCGCCAGCGCGCGGTTTCACGGGGAATGACGTGCTCGCGGTCGCCGTCGAAAAACAGCTCGGCGCCCTGAAGCTTGCCGCGCAATTTCAAATCGCCGGCGGCGTTACTGCTTTGTTTGGTCCGTCCGGAGTCGGAAAAACGTCGCTGGTCAATATGATCGCCGGCCTGCTCACGCCGGATCGCGGCTCCATTGTGCTCGACGAAACCATCCTGTTCGATCAGGCTGAAGCGATCAATGTGCCCCCGCACCGACGCCGGATCGGCTATGTGTTTCAGGAAGGCCGGCTGTTTCCACATTTGAGCGTGCGGCAAAATCTGGATTACGGCAGGCGCATGAGCGGTCGACCGCGCGATCCAGCCGAATTCGAACGGATCGCGGCATTGCTCGGTATCACCCACCTGCTGCAGCGGCGGCCGCGCATGCTTTCAGGAGGTGAGCGTCAGCGTGTCGCGATCGGCCGCGCCTTGCTGATGCAGCCGCGTCTTTTGCTGCTCGACGAGCCGCTGGCATCGCTCGATGCCGGACACAAGGGCGAAATCTTGCCTTATCTGCTGCGGCTGCGCGATCAAGCCGCCATTCCGATGGTCTATGTCAGCCACATCGCCGCGGAATTGCGTCAAATCGCGACCACTGTCGTGCAGCTCGAGGAAGGCTGCGTGCGGGCTATCGGCGGGCTCGAACTCCTTGCCGGCGCGATCTGATTGCTTCATGCCGGTATTTATGCAGACCACGCCGACCGCGACGGCGAAATACGCCACCGCCTGGGGAATAGTTTGCGGCGCCGGCGCGGCGCTGTTTTGGGCGCTCGGCTTTGTCGCCGCGCGCCAGGGGGTGACGTCGGGCCTCTCGCCGCTGGTGATCGCGGTGCACCGCTTCGTGTGGCCTGGATTGGCGTTGCTGCCGCTGGTTGCCAGAAACAACTTCGCCGATCTGCGCCTGATCGGCCTGTCCCGCGCGGCGGCGTTGGCACTGTTCGGCGGGCTGCCGCTCGCGCTCCTGAGCTATCTCGGTTACGTCCTGGTGCCGCTCGGGCACGGCGCGGTCATCCAGCCATCATGCGCGGCGCTCGGCGGCTTGGTGCTGGCGCGTCTGGTGCTCAAGGAACCGCTGCCGCCGCGGCGCATTGCCGGCGCCGGTGCAATCGTTGTCGGACTGGCGGTGATCGGCGCCGAGGCGCTGCGCACGATCGGAGCCCACGGCGTGCTCGGCGACTTGCTGTTTGTCGCCGCGGGAAGCTGTTTCGCCATTTTCGGCATACTGGTCCGGCACTGGCGGATCGGCGCGATTCGGGCGACGGCAGTCACCAGCGTGCTGTCGCTGGCCGGGCTGCCGATCCTTTTGGGGAGCTTCGACAATATGGTCGCGGCTGGCCTGTACGAAAATGTGATGCAGGCCGTGGTGCAGGGCGCGCTCGCGGGGGCCGGCGCAATTTATCTGTTCACGCGCGCGGTGGTTTTACTGGGTGCCGGCCGCGCCGTGTTGTTTCCTTCGCTGGTGCCGCCGTTCACGCTCTTGATCGGCTATTTCACGATCGGCGAAGCGCCAACCGCTGCGCAGCTCGCCGGACTCGTTATCGTCATTGCCGGCTTTCGACTGACACAAAGGGCGTGATGCGACTATGCCGCCTTGCGCGAGGTCAGAAACTCGCCAATGCGGTCCAGCGCCTTCAAAATGTTCTCGGTCGAATTGGCGTAAGACACGCGCATATAGCCTTCACCGAGAATGCCGAAGTCCGGGCCGCCGATCAGCGCCACGCCGGAATCTTCCAGCAGCGTAGATGCCAATGCTTTGGCTTTCCACCCGGTACGCTTGATGTTCGGGAACGCGTAGAACGCGCCCTTCGGCGTGGCGCAGGAAGTTCCCGGCAGCTTGTTCAAGCCCGCGACCACAACTTTGCGGCGCTTGTCGAACTCCGCCACCATGCGCGCCGGCTCGTCTTGCGGGCCGGTGAGCGCGGCAAGGCCGGCATATTGCGCCGAAGCGTTGACGCAGGAATGCAAATTGACGGCGAGCTTGCGCGCATACTCGTAAAGCTTGCCCGGCCAGATCGCGTAACCAAGCCGCCATCCGGTCATCGCATAGGTTTTCGACCAGCCGTTGAGCAGGATCAGGCGATCGCGGATCGACGGATAAGCGAGCAGGCAGACGTGCTGTTCGCCGTCGTAAACCATGTGATCGTAGATCTCGTCCGACATGATCGCGACGTCGGGAAAGCGCTCCAGTCCGGCCACAAGTTTGTCGACCTCAGCTTTAGGCGTGACACCGCCGGTCGGATTGGCGGGCGAATTGAGAATGAGAAGCCGCGTGCGCGGCGTGATCAGCCTTAA
>JBQCCX010000226.1:0-3862 GCA_051961815.1 Xanthobacteraceae bacterium | reverse complement strand
ATCGCGCTATTGCTACCGCGATCGAGGGCGCGGACGTGCTCGCCGCCCCGCGCGCCATGCGGCGGCATATACGTGGCAGCCGCCAGCCCGACCAGCCGCACGCAGAGCAAAGCGGGCGCACGGCAAAGCTGGCACTGCGCGCCGAACACCGGGTGTAACCGACAGCTGCACTCATCCGCTCGTCCCCGCGAAAGCGGGACCCAGCGCATCAAATATTCTTCGTTTGCCGCCCTAGATTCCCGCTTCCGCGGGAATGAGCGGAGATTGCAAGCTTTCGATCCTTTGAATCACCCCTTCCGGTCCGCATCGTACTCGGCGCTGCAGAACGGCCCGCCCTGATAGCGCGCGCCGACCGGATCGGGCGGCAGCTTGGCCTGCGCCGCCAGCGCCGCTTGCCGATAATCCTCGCCGCGGCCATGCGGCCGATAGCCGAAATGGGCGGCGCGGCTGTTGTCCCAAAAACTCGCCGCGTTATCCGATACGCCATAGAAGATTTCGAAATGAATATCGGGATGCTCAAGCCCGATGCGCATAAGCTGCGCCAGATCTTCCGGCTTGACCCAGATTGACAGCCGCCGCTCGTCGACCGGCGTGTCGGCGACATTGCCGATGCGCAGACAGGTGACGCGCATTCCATGCTTGTCGGCATAGAGCGAGCCGAGCGCTTCGCCGAACGCCTTGCTCACGCCGTAACGGCTGTCAGGCCGAACCCGGCCGTCGACACCGATGCGCTGCGAACGCGGATAAAAGCCGATGGCGTGATTGGACGAAGCGAACACCACACGCTTGACGCCGGCACGGCGCGCCGCCTCAAACAGATTGTAGCAGCCGATAATGTTGGCGTTGAGGATCGTCTGCCACGATCCCTCGACCGAATGGCCGCCGAGATGAATGACGCCATCCATGCCGGCGACCGTTTTCTCGACCTGCGCCAGATCGGCGAGATCGGCGGGCACGAAATCGTCGTCGGCGGCGAGATCGACGGGCTTTCGGATATCGCTCGCCCGAAGCTGCGGATAAACGGCGCGCAAAATCTTGCGCAAGCGCGTGCCGATGTCTCCGGCCGCGCCGGTAATGAGAACCTTTTGCATCATTCACCTCGTTGATCGAGACCATTACCTCCGCTCATTCCCGCGGAAGCGGGAATCCAGTTTTTCAATTCAATCTGGGTCCCTGCTTCCGCGGGGACGAGCGGAATGGATTCAAGGGCGTTACGCAATAGCCCGCCATCCTTGCACTTTTGTTCGCGCCGGTCGATGCTCCGCCCGCGCGTGAGGGCCGTGATGCAGGACCATTCGGCAGTGACCAAACACCTTGTGACCGAACACCTTGTGACCAAACACCTGGCGCAATTCGTCGCCGATGCGCAATGGGATGCGCTGTCCCCGCCGGTCATTCATCAGGCCAAGCGCGCGCTCGTCAATTTTTTCGCGGTGGCGCTGACCGGCTGCCGCGAGCCGGCGATCGAAACCGCGCTGCGATCGCTCGCGATTTTTTCCGGCGGCCGGGAGGCGACGGTGATCGGGCGCGGCGAACGCCTCGATGCGCTTTCCGCCGCGTTTCTCAACGCGGCGAGCGCCAATGTGCTCGACTTCTGCGATACCCACGTGCCGACCGTGATCCATCCGACCGCACCGCTGGCGCCCGCTTTGTTCGCGCTTGGCGAACTCAGACGCCTTCGCGGTCGCGACCTGATCCTGGCTTTCGTCCTCGGCGCGGAGATCGAATGCCGGATCGGGCTTGCGATCTCGCCGAGCCATTATCGCCGCGGCTGGCACATCACGGCGACGTGCGGGGTGTTCGGCGCCGCCGCCGGCAGCGGCAAATGTCTTGCGCTCAAGGCCGAGCCGCTCCTCGCCGCGCTCAGCCTTGCCGCGACCCAAGCCGCGGGCCTGTGCGAATGTCTCGGTACGCCGGCCAAAAGCGTTCACGTCGGCAACGCCGCGCGCAACGGGTTGTGGTCGGCGCTTCTGGCCGGCGACGGCCTTGCCGGCCCCGCGGAGCCGCTCACCGGCGAGCAAGGCTACTTCCACGCGCTTGCCGAGACGCCGCAGCTTTCGCTGCTCACCGATGGTCTTGGCGAGCACTGGGAAATCATGAAGACCGCTTTCAAGCCCTATCCGTGCGGTTTTGTCGTTCACCCGGTGCTCGACTGCGTCATCGACTGGCGGCGCGCCCATCCCGATGCGATCGTCGAGACGGTCACCGTGACCGGCAATCCACTTCTGGCCGCGCGCACCGACCGGCCGAATATTTCGACCAGTGGCCAAAGCCAGGTCAGTGTGCAGCATGCGGTCGCCGCGGCGCTCGTCACCGGCAAAGCCGGCATCGAACAGTTCGCTGAGCGTTGCGTGGACGATCCGCGCGTCGTCGCGTTGCGCCGCAAAGTCGCGGTCAAGCGCGACGAAAGCTTCGCCACCACCGCCGCCGCGGTCGAGATCGCGACCGCCGACGGCAAGCTCCACACACTCCAGCAGCGCGCCGCACGCGGCAGCGAGGACAATCCGATGACCGACGGCGAGCTTGAGGACAAGTTACGCGAGGCGGCGGCGGGCGCAATTCCTGGCAACGACATTGCCGCTCTGATCGAAGCGATCTGGACAGTCGACGATTGCCCCGATATTGCGAGGCTGCTTGCAATGACTGTGCCGCGAACCAGTTAACGCCGATTTCCATACTCCATTCGTCCCCGCGAAACTGGGACCCAGGTTTGTTTCAGTTGGACTGGATTCCCGCTTGCGCGGGAATGAGCGGAGGTAAAAATTATCACCTCAAAAAGGGGGGCGTCGTCTTCAATGACCAATGCCGTCAACAATAAGCGCGTGTTCCTGGTCGTGCCGCACGTGCCGAACGGTTATCTCGACATCCTCGGCAGGCGCGACGACGTGCGGCTCGACAAGCTCGATAATGGCGGGTTGACCGATCCGGCAAAATCCGTGCTCGCCGCCGCGCACGCCTATCAGACCGGCTCGACCCGCGATGAGCTGGTGCGGCACTACCATACCGGCGCCGAACTCCTGCAGCACACGCCGAACCTCCTCATCGTGTCGACCAACGGCGCCGGCTACGACACCGTCGACGTCAACGCCTGCACCGCGCGCGGCATCCTGGTCGTCAACCAGGCGGGCGGCAACGCCGAATCGGTCGCCGAACACGTGCTCGGCATGCTGCTGTCGCTGGTCAAGCGCGTGGTCGAATGCGACCGCGCGCTGCGCGGCGGTACGCTCGTCGATCGCGGCGACTTCACCGGGCGCGAGGCCCATGGCAAGACCATCGGCATTATCGGCATCGGCAATGTCGGCCGGCGCGTCGCCGAATTATGCGGCGGCCTGTTGCGCATGGAGGTCCTCGCCTACGACCCTTACGTCGACGCCGAGGAGACGCGCCGGCGCGGCGCCCGCAAGGTCGAACTTGACGAACTGTTACGCAGCGCCGATTTCGTCTCGATCAATTGTCCGCTGACCGAGGAGACGCGCGGCATGATCGGTGCGCGCGAATATGCGCTGATGAAGGCGACCGCCTATTTCATCACCACCGCGCGCGGCTTCATCCACGACGAAGCCGCGCTCGAAGCTGCGCTGCGCGACAAAAAAATCGCCGGCGCCGGGCTCGATGTCTGGGCCAAGGAGCCACCGCCCGCCGCGCATCCGTTGTTGAAATTCGACAATGTCATCGTCAGCGCGCATACCGCCGGCGTCACCCGCGAGGCGCGCGCCAATACGGGCCGCATCGCCGCCGAGCAGATGCTCGATGCGCTCGACGGCAAACCGGTGACGCGCATCGTCAATCCGTCAGTCTGGCCGGCCTACGCCAAGCGCTTCGAGCGCGCGTTCGGATTTATGCCGCGACGCTAGGCCGCCAT
>JBQCCX010000225.1:0-2276 GCA_051961815.1 Xanthobacteraceae bacterium | reverse complement strand
ACCCTCAACTACGAGCCTCCCTTTCAGCCCATCAATAAATCTAACGGCGTTTTCATCTGCGATAAACAGACATTTGAACCCATCAAACAGCAATCAACAATCGCGCGCCGCGCCTTCGACTGAAGCAAAGTTTGATGGTCTCTCGATGAGAGCGCCAAATTACAAAACGAACCCAATTTATAGACCCCCAGCACCTCGCTTTCGTGTGCTTTTCTGGTGCTTTGTTTTCTTCGCTGCGACTTTAGTCACATTCGGACGAGGGCTGCTGTCTCACCAGTTAAATTGCCATTGGCATGCAGCAACGCGATGTGGCGATTGGCAAAACAACGGCCGACCGCCTGTCCTCTCAGTCATGAAGGTTAGATTCGGCATATAATGCTTCCGAGCGCGACGGCTGTACCCCGTGCAAATCAGCGGCGATCAACCGACATCATTAGCCAGATCGTGATCAACTATCCACACTGAGCGCATAAGCAAATCCGCTATAAATAGAAGGAGACCACAAGGATTGCTCCATTGGACGCCGCCGCCAATCCGCTGCTGACCGACCTTTATCAGATCAACATGATGCAGGCCTATCTGGATCATGGCGACACCGATACCGCCGTTTTCGAATTGTTCTTGCGCAGTCTGCCGCCGCGGCGCGGATTCCTGCTCGCTGCCGGGCTGCAGCAGGCGCTCGATTTTCTGGAGCAGCTGCGCTTCTCGGCCGCCGATATCGATTGGCTCGCGAGCACCGGGCGATTCAATAAAAACCTGCTCGATTATCTCGGCACTCTCCGCTTCGGCGGCGAGGTCCATGCCATGGCTGAGGGCACGGTATTTTTCCCGAGCGAGCCGATCCTGCGCGTTATCGCGCCGCTGCCGCAGGCGCAGCTCGTCGAATCGCGGTTGATCAACATCCTGCATTTTCAATCTTTGATCGCGGCCAAGGCTGCGCGCTGCGTTCTCGCCGCCCCGGGCAAATTGCTGGTCGATTTCGGCATGCGGCGCGCCCATGGCGCCGAGGCCGCTTTGCTTGCCGCGCGTGCAAGCTACCTCGCCGGCTTTGCCGGAACGGCCACGGTGCTCGCCGGCCAGGCATTTGGCATTCCGCTCTATGGCACCATGGCGCATTCCTTCATCGAGGCGCAGGACGACGAAACAGCCGCCTTCGAGCGGTTTGCCCGCGCGCGCCCGGACAATGTCGTGCTGCTGCTCGACACTTACGACACGGAAGCGGCGGCCCGCAAAGTCGTGGCGCTGGCGCCAAGGCTCAAAGCCTTGGGCATTGCCATTCGCGGCGTCCGCCTCGATAGCGGTGATCTCGTCGCCTTGGCAAAAAGCGTCCGCGCCATTCTCGACGCCGGTGGTTTGCAAGACATCACGATCTTCGCCAGCGGCGGGCTCGACGAAGACGCGCTGTTCGAGTTGCTGCAGGCGCAGGCTCCGATCGACGGTTTTGGCATTGGCACCAGTTTGACCACCTCGTCCGACCTCCCGGCGATCGATTTTGTCTACAAGCTGCAGGAATATGCCGGCGCGCCGCGGCGCAAAAGCTCGCACAAAAAAGCCACCTGGCCAGGACGCAAACAGGTTTGGCGGCGCTACGATGCGCCAGGCCGCATGGCCGGCGACCGCATCGCGCTGGACCAGACATCTTCGTCGACAGGCAGCAAGCAAAGTCCAGGTGACGAACCGCTGCTCGCGCCGGTCATGCGCGACGGCCACCGGTTGCGAAGCGCGCCGTCGCTCGATGACATCCGCGCGCGCGCCAAGCGCGACCTCGAACGCTTACCGGAGCCCTTGCGGCGGCTTGGACCGGACGCGCGCTATCCGGTGGAGATCGGCGCGGATCTGGTCGAGCTCGCCACGGTCGTCGACAACCGGCTGCGTCGCGATTGAGCTGCGCAAGGCGGCGCAACCAAACAAAATAAGGACGAAGGCGCAAACCATCCGGAGGCAAAAACTGGCCACAGCTGACGCAATCACCGACTTTGACGTCCTGATCGTTGTCGATGTGCAGAACGACTTTTGCCCCGACGGCGCGCTCGCCGTGCCGCGCGGCGATGAGGTCGTGCCGATGGTCAATGCGCTGGCGGCAAAATTCCGCAACGTTGTCCTGACGCAAGATTGGCACCCGGCCGGACATCTGTCGTTCGCGTCGGCGCATCCCGAACACGCGCCTTACGATACAGTCGCGATGCCCTACGGGCCGCAAGTGCTGTGGCCGGACCACTGCGTACAGGGCACGCCCGGCGCGGCGTTCCATCATGGCCTGCACATTCCTCACGCCG
>JBQCCX010000224.1:0-4710 GCA_051961815.1 Xanthobacteraceae bacterium | reverse complement strand
CGGGCGCGTCGCGCTCAAAGGCACGGCGACCGGCGGCGGCGTGAACGCCTCGCTGACGCAAAACGCAACGCCAAGCGGCTGGACGATTGGCGGCGGCACCGAAGTCGCGCTCGGCCCGAATTGGAGCGCGCGGCTTGAATATCTTTATGTCGATCTTGGCAGGGTGAACAACACGATCGTGGTCACCGGCGCGCCGTCGTTGACCGACAGCGCTCGCATTCAGATGAATGTGGTGCGCGCCGGCGTCAATTATCGATTTTAAATCACCGCCCCGCGACGATGCCGCTGGTGGCGATCACCCGGCTGCGCGTGCGGTCGTTCCGCTATCTGCCGGCGTTTTTGCTCGGCTCGCTGCGCTCGGCGCGCGAGGCGAAAAATGCATCCGGCAATCTCGCGGTCGCCGTGTTGAGCGATGCCCATCTCGCTTTCTGGACTCGCACGCTATGGACCGAAGAGCGTTCGATGCGCGCCTTCATGCTGGCGCCGGCGCATCGCGCCGTGATGCCCAAGCTTGTGCAATGGGGCGACGAGGCAGCGGTGACGCATTGGCTGCAGGATTCGCTCGAGCCGCCGTCATGGCCGGACGTTCATCGCCGCCTGCAACAAGAAGGGCGAACCTCCAAGGTTGACCATCCCTCGGCAGCGCAATTGCGGTTTGAGTATCCACCGCCGAAAACCGCCCGCCAATTGACGCTAAAGTCACCGTCCCGCGGATAGCGAACTAAATGGCGGCCGCCCACGCCCGGTTCCCGCCGCAAAATAATTTCAAGTTTCGTTGAAATATCTCTTGACGCCGGCGGATACTTCAATAAATATTGAAATATGAAAAAGCCCGATGCGCTGGCCGCTTTGGCGGCAATGGCCCAGGACAATCGCCTCGACATTTTCCGTCTTCTGGTCGAGGCCGGGCGCGACGGCATGGCCGCAGGTGCCGTCGCCGAGGCGCTTGGCGTCGCCCCGAACGCGCTGAGCTTTCATCTGGATCGGCTGCGCGATGCTGGCCTGGTGACGGTGCGCCGCGACGGTCGCTCCATGATCTATGCCGCGCGCTACGAGACCATGAACGCGCTGATCGCCTATCTGACCGAAAACTGCTGCCGCGGCCGTCCCGAGCAATGCCTGCCGGTGACGACGCGACAGTCTTCGCGCAAAGCCCGCAAGCCGCAACGCACGCGAACCGCGGAGCCGGTGTCATGAGACTGTATTTGTTCGAACACTGCTCGATCTGTTTTCGCGTCCGCATGGCGGCGGCGCTCAAGCGCCTGCATTTGCAGGAAACCGTACTGCTCGAGGACGACTCGGAAACCATGATCAAACTCGCTGGCAAACGCGTGGTCCCGATCCTGGTCAAGGACGACGGCGCAGCCATGCTGGAGAGCATGGACATGGTCGCCTATATCGACGCGCTCGGCGCTTCCGTTCTGGTTGGACCCCAGCGCCGCGAACTTGCGACATGGGCCAGCGCTACCGCCGACAAGACCGCCCTCCTCACATGGCCCCGATATCCGCTCCTTGGTCTGCCGGAATTTGGAACCATTGCCGCGCACGACCACTATGTCGTTCGCAAACGGAAACGGCTCGGCGATCTGGCTGAGCTTCGTGCGCGCAGCCGCGAACTCATCGATGCGCTGATGCCCGATCTTGAACAGCTCGATCGGCTCATCGAAAGTCCGACCGCGGTCAACGGCATGCTGTCGCTCGACGATATTCGCGTGCTGCCGCTGTTGCGTTCAGCCGCGGTGGTGAAGGGCCTGCGCTTTCCGCAAAAGGTGCGCGACTATTTCGAAACAATGATGAGCCGCATCGGCTACCAGCCGCTGCCGGCAGTGTGAGGCGACATCATGAAACGCATGCATGTTCACGTCGCAGTCGACGATCTAACCGTTTCGTTTAAATTTTACTCGGCGCTGTTCGCGGCCGAGCCGTCGGTGGTCAAATCGGACTATGCCAAGTGGATGCTTGATGACCAACGCGTGAACTTCGCGATCTCCGCCCGCGGCCGTGCCCCCGGTCTCGATCATCTCGGCATCCAGGTCGGGACCGGGGATGAACTGAACGAAGTCTATGCGCGGCTGCACCAGGCCGACGGCACCGTCATCGAGCAGGGACAAACCAATTGCTGTTACGCCAGGTCGGAGAAATCCTGGATCGACGATCCGTCGGGCATCGCCTGGGAGACATTTCTTACGCTTGGCGAGATCACCGATTACGGCGATGGCAGCGGCGAACGCGGCGCGCGGATCGCCAAAGCCGCCGATACGCCGATCGACCAGCCAAAAGCATGCTGTGCTCCGGCGGCAAAGTCCGCTCAGGCATGAGATGACTCATGACTCATCGTCCATTCAACGTTCTGTTTCTTTGCACCGCCAATTCGGCCCGTTCGATCATGGCAGGGGCGATCCTGAACACTATCGGCGCCGGCAAATTTCGCGCCTTCAGCGCCGGCAGCCACCCAAAGGGGCAGATCAACCGGCACGCGCTGGAGCTGTTGGCGAGCCTTGGTCATGACGCGTCGGGATTGCGCTCCAAATCCTGGAGCGAATTCGCCGATCCCGGCGCGCCGCTGCTCGATTTCGTGTTCACTGTCTGTGACAATGCCGCCGGCGAGGCCTGTCCGGTGTGGCCGGGCCAGCCGATGACCGCACATTGGGGCGTACCCGATCCGGCGCTCGCCACCGGTTCGCCGGCGCAGGTCGCGCTCGCGTTCAAAGAGTCCTATCGGATGCTCAATGCGCGCATCGGCATTTTCACCGCGCTGCCATTGCGCTCCCTCGATCGCTTGAGTCTGCAGAACAAATTGCGCGCGATCGGCCAGATGGAAGGCGCGACCGCGCCGACTCCGGCATGAAAGCCCCACTGGTGCAGCGCGCGGTCGCCGAGTGGCTGGGCACGGCCTTGCTACTTGCGGCTGTCGTCGGCTCCGGAATCATGGCGGCCAAGCTTGCCGGCGGCAACGCCGCGCTGGCGCTCCTTTGCAACACGATCGCGACCGGCGCGATTTTGACGGTGCTGATCCTCACGCTCGGCCCGGTATCCGGCGCCCATTTCAATCCGGCGGTCAGCCTCGCCGCGGCGCTGCGTGGCGACATGACCGCCTCTTCGACCGCACTGTATGTGGCCGCGCAACTTACCGGCGCCATTGCCGGTGTCTGGGCCGCGCATCTGATGTTCGAATTGCCGGTTTTGCAGATCTCGCTGACTGCGCGATCCGGTTTTGGTCAATGGCTCGCCGAAACCATCGCCACGTTCGGCTTGTTGTTGACGATCCTCGGCTGCAGCGCGCGAAGTCCGGCGGCGGTCCCCTACGCGGTGGGACTCTACATCACCTCGGCCTATTGGTTTACGGCCTCGACCTCATTCGCCAATCCGGCCGTTACCATCGCACGGTCGTTGTCCGACACTTTCGCCGGTATCGCACCCGCAGGCGTGGTTGCATTTATCGCGGCGCAGTTTGTCGGCATGCTCGCCGCCGTCAGGTTCGGCCGTTGGCTGTGGCCGGAGTGATATTCCAATCATTGCGGCAGCAGAAGCACCGAGCCTGCTTTTATCCCCCAGCGGTCAAGATGTGCGGTCGAGGCTAGATCCGGCGCGATCCAATGCGCGTGCGTGCGCTCGCCGCCATGGGTGGCGACGCCCATCAGATCTGGCGCCACGTATAGACCGGCGACCAGGCCCTGGATTTGATCACCGCGGCGTTCGACCGTAATCGCCATCGGCTGGCCCATGCCGTGCGGACCGTCAGTCGGCGCAGCGTTGACGTGCATGATGAACGGTCCGATGCCGCCCCGGGCCTGGAACGGAAACGATTGGTCGGGATCGATCCCGTGCGTCTTGGCGACCGCGGCGATGTAGGATTCTACGTCTTCGGGCGCGACGTCATGCTCGACGGGAACGGTTTGCCATTGGCCGGCGGTTCCCATTGCCAGAAGCGCTGCATGGTCCGCCGTTACATCGATCGACGGAAGCGATTTTCCGTAACTAACGATCAGCTTGCCGTCGTAGATCGTAATTTCGCCGCGCGCCTCGGCGACCGCGCCGACGGCGGTGGTCGGGCGCTTCGCCATGACGGCAACGAGCTGCACTTTCGGACTGAAGTCGCCGTTGAGCATCATGTTGCGAAATATGCCGAACGTCTCGATCGCGAACGGCTCACGCGTCGAATGCATGGCCGCACCGGCCAGTGGCATCTGCTGCGCGCTTGCCGGGACGTTGGCGAGAAGCAGCAGGCCAGCGATTGAAGCCGACGATGTCAGATGAGGACTGCGCATGAACACAGAAAATAGCATGCCCCGGCGCCGGTGCTTGATCTGGATCAAGGCCGGGTATTTTTACCGGCACAGGAATGGCCGTGAACCTTGAGGGCTCTCCCCTCAGCTCGCTTCGCGCAGCTTGACCGCGCCGGCGAGGTCGACGGAGACGAGCTGCGACACGCCGCGCTCGGCCATGGTGACGCCGTAGAGGCGGTCCATGCGCGCCATGGTGATCGGGTTATGTGTGATGATCACAAAGCGCGTATCGGTCGAGCGCGTCATCTCGTCGAGGAGGTCGCAGAAGCGCTCGACATTGTAGTCGTCGAGCGGCGCGTCGACCTCGTCGAGGATGCAGATCGGCGCCGGATTGGTCAGGAACACCGCAAAGATCAACGCCAGCGCGGTGAGCGCCTGTTCGCCGCCGGACAGAAGCGACAGCGTCGCCGGTTTCTTGCCCGGC
>JBQCCX010000223.1:0-6898 GCA_051961815.1 Xanthobacteraceae bacterium | reverse complement strand
AGCGGCCTCGGCGCCAATGGGGCCAAGCGCCGGCCTCGCTGGGGTCGAAGAACGCCCTATGGCATTCGCCGCGAGGCTCGCGAGCATTGGCGTGCGCCGGTCGCATCGCCAGGCGCGGCAACATATGCGGCGCTGGATCTCGGCACCAATAATTGCCGTTTGCTGGTCGCGCGGCCGACCGCCGATGGCTTCCGTGTCGTTGACGCATTCTCCCGCATTATCCGCCTGGGCGAAGGCGTTGCCGCCTCCGGGCGCATCAGCGAAGCGGCGATCATGCGCGCGGTCGAGGCGCTTCTGGTTTGTCGCGAGAAAATGCGCGCCCGCGGCGTCGGCCGCGCCCGGTTGATCGCGACGGCGGCGTGCCGCGCCGCCGAAAATGGCGAGGAGTTTCGGTCTCGCGTTGCCAAAGAAGCGGGCCTTGAGCTTGAAATCATCGACTCCGCAACTGAGGCGAGACTCGCAGCGACCGGCTGCACTGAGCTGTTCGATCCGGAAGCAAACGGCATCATCTTGTTCGATATCGGCGGTGGATCCTCTGAACTGGTGCGGCTCAATCGCTCGCATCCGGGACGAAGCGGTCCGCCAAGGCCGGACATTGTCAGTTGGGCCTCGCTCCCGGTCGGTGTGGTCACGCTCGCCGAGCGCTATGGCGGCAAAGCCGTATCGCGCGAAATCTATCAAGCCATGGTCGAGGAAGTGGCTGTGCTGGTCGACCGTTTCGCGGCCGAGCATGCCAGCGACCTGGGTGCTTTCCATATGCTCGGCACTTCCGGCACGGTGACGACGATCGCCGGCGTTTTTCTGCGCCTTGCGCGCTACGATCGCCGCCGCGTCGACGGTTGTTGGCTCGCCGATGGCGAGATCTCGCGGGTGGTCGACGAGCTGATGGCCATGAGTTTTGAACAGCGGGCTGCCAATCCTTGCATCGGCAACGAGCGTGCCGATCTCGTTCTCGCCGGCTGCGCCATTCTCGATGCTATTCGCCGCGCCTTTCCGTGCCAGCGGTTGCGTGTGGCCGATCGCGGCCTGCGCGAAGGCATGCTGGTCGAAATGATGCGCGAGGACGGCGTCTGGGGCGAGGCTTAAAACAAAACCAACGCGAATGGCGCGGCTCAAGGACCAGAAACGGCGGACGGCGTCATCGCGCGCCTGGCTCACGCGCCAGATCAACGATCCTTACGTGGAGCGCGCCAAGCGCGAGGGGTTCCGCTCGCGGGCGGCTTTCAAGCTCGCTGAGATCGACGATCGCTACAAGTTACTCAAACCCGGTGCGTGCGTCGTCGATCTCGGTGCCGCGCCGGGTGGCTGGAGCGAAATTGCGGCGCGGCGGGTCGGCGGCAATGGCCGCGTCATCGCGCTCGATATTCTCGAGATGAAGTCTGTTGCTGGCGTCGAATTTCTGCAACTCGATTTTCTCGATGCATCGGCGCCTGCGCGTCTTGAAGCGATGCTCGGCAGGGGCGAGAAGGCCCACGTCGTGCTTTCGGATATGGCAGCGAACGCGACCGGCCATCGGCAGACCGACCATTTGCGCATCATGGCGCTGGCCGAAGCCGCCGCAGATTTCGCGCGGCAGGTGCTCGCCCCGGGCGGCGCTTTTGTCTGCAAGGTGCTGCAAGGCGGCACCGAGGCGGCGCTGCTTGCCGAACTCAAGCGTGAGTTCGCAAGCGTCAAGCACGTCAAGCCGCCGGCAAGCCGAAGCGATTCGGCGGAGCTTTATCTGTTGGCGCAAGGATTTCGCGGCTGAGCATCGTTTAGCGCGCCAATTCGGCGCGCTCACTCGCCGCTTCTTCCGCCTTGCGTCCTGAAAGCTCCGCGCCGGCATCGAGCGGCAACCGCATGAAAATGAACACCGCGCTCGCCGATAAAAGTCCGACGAACAGAAAAGCCGGCGGAAAATCGTTGATCCCCATCGTGGTCGAGCCTTTCACGCGCAGCGTCAGCTCGACCACCAGCGCGCCCACGGCGACGCCGGTCGACAATGACAATTGCTGCGCGGCCGCGACCATCGCGGTGGCGCGGCTCATTTTGGCCGGTTCGATCTCCGCATAGGCGATGGTGTTGATGCTGGTGAATTGCAGCGAGCGGAAAAAACCGCCGGACAACAGGATAGCGATCATCGCGGCGAATGGCATGCCTTGCACGAAACTCGCACAGGCTGCCAGAAAAGCGCTGCTGATCAGCGCATTGTACAGCAGCACATTGCGGTAACCGAAGTGACGCAACACGCTCGCCACCGCGGCCTTCATGAACATCGAACCGAGTGCGGTGGTGAAGGTAATGAGGCCGGACTGGAACGGGGTCAGACGAAACCCGATCTGCAGAAGCAGCGGCAGCAAAAACGGCAGGGCGCCGATGCCGAGCCGAAACAAGAAGCCGCCGAAAATGCTGGCGCGAAAAGTCGGCAGCCGCAACAGACTAAGGTCGAGAATTGGCGCCGGCGTGCGCCTGGCATGGATCAGATAGGCGACGGCTGAAATCGCGCCGGCGCATATCAGCGATGCCACGATACTCGTGGGAAGAAATTCCAGGCCCAGCGCCGACAGCCCGAATGCCAAGCCAGCAATCGCGCAGCCTGACAGCGCAAAGCCGACATAGTCGAACGGATCAGGGCGCTCGACGCGGACGTTCGGGATAAAGCGCCACGCCAACGCGATTCCGACGATTCCGATCGGCACATTGATCAAAAAAATCCAGTGCCACGACGCGTAAGTGGTTATGAAGCCGCCGAGCGGCGGGCCGCAGATCGGACCGATCAGCGCCGGTATGGTGACCAGCGCCATGGCATTGAGCAGGCGGCGCTTGTCGATGCTGCGCACCATGATCAATCGCCCGACCGGCGTCATCATCGCGCCGCCGGCGCCCTGCACGATCCGGGCCAGGACGAATTCTTCAAGCGAGTGCGAGGCGGCGCAGCCGATCGAGCCCAGCACGAAGACGCCGATGGCGGCGCGGAACACGTTGCGCGTGCCGAACCGGTCGGCGGTCCAGCCGCTGGCGGGGATGCAGATCGCGAGCGACAGCAAATAAGAGGTGACGGCGAGCTTCAAAGCGAGCGGATCAGTGCCGAGCGCCTGTGCGATCGCCGGCAGCGAAGTCGAAATAACCGTCGAGTCCATGTTTTCCATGAACAGCGCGGTCGCCACGATCAGCGGTACGACGCGATCGGAAGGGGGAGAATCCATTCGCGGCGGCTATCGATTGCCGATGCAGCCGGCCTGCCGCCTCTGTACCAAACTCATGCGAGCCGCTTCGCCGCTTCCTCGACCATGCCGAGGTCGGAATATTTCTTGACGTCGATGTCGTCTTTAAGAAATCCGACCTCCTTTTGTTGTTTGAGGTTGTTCTGCAGCGCGCTCAGATTGGGTGTGCCGTTCGGGTCGCGATATTGATCGCGGCTGGTGAAAGCCCAATCCATGCGCGCCGGCGGCGCTTTGTTCAGCCGCGCAACGATGGCGACGGCTTCGTCGTGGTTCTTCGGATCGATGTACCAGCGGATTGCGCGCACGGTGTCTTCAAGAAAATCGACCAAGGCGGCGCGGTTGTTCTGGATGAAGCTTTGCCGGGCCGTCCACATCGTCAGCTGGGTGACGCCGAAGGCATCGCGCTGCGTAAACAGCGTGTGCGCAAACGCGCGAAGGTCCGGATCGAGCGAGAAAGGCGGGACCGCGCTGATCAGATCGGCTTTCTTCTCAGCCAGCATGGCGCGCATCGCAGGAAACGGCGCCTCGACCACGGTGTAGTCCTTGTTGGCCTCAAGCCCGTTGCGTCGGAGCATGGCGCGCATGGCGATATCCACGGCGCTGCCCATGGCATTGGTCGCCAGCACCTTGCCCTTGAGGTCGGCGACGGTGTTGATCGAACCGTCGTTGCGCACCATGAACTCGTTGCTGCCGTGACCCGGCACGCCGTCCTGGATTTCGTCGCAGATGACGCGCAGGTCATCCATGCGGGCATTTTGGATGGCAAGACCGAACGACGAGAACGCCAACGGTCCAATGTCGAGTTCGCCCGCCGCCAGCGCGGTAATGACCGGTGGCGTGCCTTCAAACCGCGTGGCTTCCGCGACATAGGAGCGGCCGAAATGGGTCAGCAGCTCTTTTTTCTCGAGCACCAAAGGGGCCAGCGAAGCCGGCACGACCACCCAGCCGACGCGGATTTTTGGCGGGCTGCCCTGGCCGCGGGCCCGGCCTGCGGCGGCCAGCACCGCCGTTGCGGCGACGCTGCCGATCCCGAACCGGCGACGATCGATAGCCTTTTTCATGTGATTGCTCCGCTATTTCGCACCAGAGGCCTATGAATTGCGACCAAGGCGTGCTATCGACCGCCGCCAACCCAAAAGCGGGTCCCAAATGGGCCCAAGCGGGCTATCGACTCGGGCGAGGGGCCACCCACTCGCCCCCGCGGCGTCCGCCATTTCGGGCCAGCCGGAGTTGGCAATGGCAACGACTTCAAGAGACCTACCGCGCGAAGCATACACCTTCGACGACGTGCTATTGAAGCCGGGGCTTTCCGACGTCATGCCGTCGGAAGTCGATATTCGCTCCCGCATCACACCCAATATTCTGCTCAACATTCCGATCGTCGCCTCGGCGATGGATACGGTGACGGAAGCGCATATGGCGATCGCCATGGCGCAGACCGGCGGCATCGGCGTGCTGCACCGCAATCTCGATCCTGAAGCGCAAGCCGCGCAAGTGCGGCAGGTGAAGAAATTCGAATCCGGCATGGTCGTGAATCCAGTCACGATCGATCCGCAGGCGAGCCTCGCCGACGCGCTGACGCTGATGCAGGAGCATCACATTTCCGGGATTCCCGTGGTCGAAGGCGGCGGCAACGGACGGGCCGGCAAGCTGGTCGGCATTCTGACCAACCGCGACGTGCGGTTCGCCACCGACAAACGGCAAAAGGTTGCCGAGCTGATGACCAAGGACGGCCTGGTCACGGTGCGCGAAGGAGTCAAACAGGACGAGGCCAAGCGGCTCCTGCACCAGCATCGCATCGAGAAACTTCTCGTTGTCGACAGCGGCTATCGCTGCGTCGGCCTGATCACCGTGAAAGACATCGAAAAGTCGGTGGCGCATCCGAACGCGTGCAAGGACGAGCAGGGGCGCTTGCGCGTTGCCGCGGCGACCTCGGTAGGCGAGGCGGGTTACGTACGCAGCGAGCGCCTGATCGACGCCGGGGTCGATCTGTTGGTCGTTGACACCGCCCATGGCCATTCGCGGCGCGTGCTCGATGCGGTGACGCGTATCAAACGCATGTCGAATGCGGTGCAGGTCGTGGCCGGCAATATCGCCACCGCGGAAGGGGCGAAAGCCCTGATTGATGCCGGCGCCGATTCGATCAAAGTCGGGATCGGTCCAGGTTCGATCTGCACGACGCGCGTGGTCGCCGGCGTCGGCGTGCCGCAGCTCACCGCGATCATGGATGCGGTCGGTGTGGCGAAGCAGACCAACACGCCGGTGATCGCCGACGGCGGCATCAAATATTCCGGCGATCTCGCCAAGGCGCTTGCCGCGGGCGCGGATTGCGCCATGGTCGGCTCGTTGCTCGCCGGCACCGATGAGACGCCGGGCGAGGTGTTTCTCTATCAGGGCCGCTCCTACAAGACCTATCGCGGCATGGGGTCGGTCGGCGCGATGGCGCGCGGCTCGGCCGATCGTTATTTCCAGCAGGAGATCAAGGATACGCTCAAGCTCGTCCCCGAAGGCGTCGAAGGGCAGGTGCCCTACAAGGGTCCGGTCGGGAACGTAGTGCATCAGCTGGTCGGCGGATTGCGCGCGGCCATGGGCTATGTCGGCGCCAAGGATCTAGGCGAATTTCACAGCAAGGCCGAGTTCGTGCGCATTTCCGGCGCCGGGCTTCGCGAAAGCCACGTCCACGACGTGACGATCACGCGCGAGACTCCCAATTACCCGAGCCGGGACTGAGGTCGCTTTCGATGTCAGCGCCGGCGCACGATCCGTTCGCAAAGATCCGCAACGCCACCAATGCGCATCGCGAGCGGCACGACTGCAGCGCGTTTCCGTACTCGAACGGGCCGCTGCTGGCGGCTTTGGCCGGCGCCGCCAATGCGCGGCGCATCCTCGAGCTTGGCACCGCGCTCGGCTATACGGCTTTGTCGTTTGCATCCGGCGCACCGGATGCAACCGTCGACAGCATCGAGCGCGATCCCGATCACGTCCAGCTCGCACGCGACAACATCGCTGCGGCCGGCCTCGATCACCGTATTACGGTGCACGAAGGCGAATTTTCCAGCGTGCTGCCGACGCTCGATCCCGGCTACGACGTCGCATTTTTCGATGGCGGCACGCCGGTGCCGGCGCTGCACAAGGCGTTGCGCGGGCTATTGCGCACCGGCGGCACCCTGATCACCGCCAATCTTAATCACGGCGGCACCGCGGATAGCGTGCGCAAAACCTTGTTCGAGGGAAAAACCTGGCGCAGCGCCTTGGTCGACGAAAAAGGCGAGACCGCGATCAGTGTGAAGGTTTAAGCCGCCGCCATCTGCTTTCCGATTTGGCGGACATTGGACCGGGGACGAAATCATGACCATCCAAGAAGTATTGCTGCCGCTGTTTCTGGAAGTGATCCTGACTTTCGCGCTGTTGTTTTGGCTCGCGCCGCTGCGCGGCCACGATTTCAGTGCGGGCGTGGCCCAGCCGGAGAATGTGGCGCTGCGCGAGCCGAACTGGTCGAAGCGCAGCCTGCAGGTCAGCTATTCTTACAGCAATCAGTTCGAGCTGCCGGTCCTGTTTTATGTGCTGACCATCCTCGCCTGGGTGACGCGGCATGCGGATCTGATTTTCGTGGTGCTGGCCTGGGTGTTCGTGATCTTCCGCTATCTGCAGGCCTATGTGCACGTGACCAGCAATCGGGTGCGGCTGCGCGGTGC
>JBQCCX010000222.1:0-15024 GCA_051961815.1 Xanthobacteraceae bacterium | reverse complement strand
CGGGCGCCGATCATGGACGCTGTGCGCAGCTTCGCCGCTAAAGGCGGTCTTGTGCTCGCGATCTGCAACGGTTTTCAGATCGCCTGTGAAGCGGGACTGTTGCCGGGCGTCTTGATGCGCAATGCCCAGCTCCGCTTCATCTGCCGCGACGTCTATTTGCGGGTCGAGCGTTCCGACAGTCCGTTCACTCGCGGCTATAATGCCGGGCAGGTGATCCGGGTCCCGGTAGCGCACGGCGAAGGAAACTATATCGCCGATGGCGAGACCATTGCGCGGCTCGAGGGCGAGGGCAGGGTGCTGTTTCGCTATTCGTCGCCCGACGGCATGGTCGATCCGAATTGGAATCACAACGGCGCGATGAATGGCATTGCCGGCATCCTCAACGAGCGCGGCAACGTGCTCGGGATGATGCCGCATCCCGAGAATCACGTCGAAGCCACGATGGGCCGGACCGATGGACGCGGGCTGTTTGCCGGGCTGGTCGATCATTTCAAGGTAGCCGCGTGACACGCTCGCGCAACCCGACACCGCTGTGATCTCCAACGAACCCGCCATCACCCCCGAACTGATTGCCCAGCACGGGCTCAAGCCGGAGGAATACGAGCGCATTCTGAAGCTTCTCGGTCGCGCGCCGAGCTTCACCGAACTCGGAATTTTCTCGGCGATGTGGAACGAGCATTGCTCGTACAAGTCTTCCAAAGTCCATCTGCGCACGCTGCCGACCAAGGCGCCGTGGGTGATTCAGGGACCGGGCGAGAATGCCGGCGTCATCGATATCGGCGACGGGCTTGCGGTCGTTTTCAAGATGGAGAGCCACAACCACCCGAGCTATATCGAGCCTTACCAGGGCGCCGCGACCGGCGTCGGCGGCATTTTGCGCGATGTGTTCACGATGGGCGCGCGGCCGATCGCTTGCCTCAATGCGCTGTCGTTCGGCGATCCCAAACATCCAAAGACGCGCGCACTGGTCGGCGGCGTCGTCGCCGGGATCGGCGGCTACGGCAATTCGTTCGGCGTGCCGACGGTCGGCGGCGAAGTCCGCTTCGATCGTCGCTATGACGGCAATTGCCTGGTCAATGCAATGGCGATCGGTCTCGCCGAGACCGACAAGATCTTCTACGCCAAGGCCACCGGGGTTGGCATGCCGATCGTCTATCTCGGCTCGAAAACCGGCCGCGACGGCATCCACGGTGCGACCATGGCATCGGCCGAATTTGGCGCCGACGCCGAGGAGAAGCGGCCTACGGTACAGGTCGGCGATCCGTTCTCGGAAAAGCTATTGCTCGAAGCCTGCCTGGAGATCATGGCCAAAGGCTGCGTGATCGCTATTCAGGACATGGGGGCGGCGGGCCTGACCTGTTCGGCGGTGGAAATGGGGGCCAAGGGCGATCTCGGCGTCGCGCTCGATCTCGACAAAGTGCCGTGCCGTGAGACTGGCATGAGCGCCTATGAGATGATGCTGTCGGAGAGCCAGGAGCGCATGCTCATGGTGCTCAAGCCCGACAAAGAGCAGGAAGCCGAGGCGATTTTCCGCAAATGGGGTCTCGATTTTGCGGTCGTCGGCGAGACCACGCCCAGCAAGCGCTTCGTCGTACGTCACGGCGGTGCGGTGGTCGCCGACCTGCCCATCAAGGAGCTGGGCGACGAGGCGCCGGTTTATCGGCGACCGTTTGTCGAGCGCCGCAACGGCAGCGAGGTCGCGCTCAATTCGATCAAGCCGCCGGTCGATACCGCCGCCGCGCTCGAAGCTCTGATCGGATCGCCGGATTTGTGCAGCAAACGCTGGGTGTGGGAGCAATACGATCACGTCATTCTCGGCAATACTGTGCAGCGACCGGGCGGCGATGCCGCGGTCATCCGGATCAACGAGGGTCCGAAGGCGCTGGCGGTGACCGCCGACGTGACGCCGCGCTATTGCGAAGCCGATCCGTTTGAAGGCGGCAAACAGGCGGTCGCCGAAGCTTGGCGCAATCTCAGCGCGGCCGGGGCGCAGCCGCTTGCGCTCACCGACAATCTCAATTTCGGCAATCCCGAGCGCCCGGAGATCATGGGACAGTTTGTCGACTGCGTGCGCGGCATCGGCGAGGCTTGCCGCGCGCTCGACTTCCCCGTCGTCTCCGGCAATGTCTCGCTCTACAACGAGACCAATGGGCGCGCCATTTTGCCAACGCCGACCATCGGCGGGGTCGGCTTGGTCGATCAGTTCACCAAGGCGATGACGATCGCTTTCAACAGCGAAGACGAAGCGGTGTTTCTAGTCGGTGAGACTCGCGGCTGTCTCGGCCAGTCGGTTTATTTGCGCGATCTGTGCGGCCGGGAGGAGGGCGCTCCGCCGCCCGTTGACCTCGCCGCCGAGCGGCGTCACGGCGATTTCGTGCGAAGCTTGATACGGGACGGACTGATTACCGCAGCGCACGACGTCGCCGATGGCGGTGTCCTTGTCGCGCTGGCGGAAATGGCGATGGCGTCTGGAATCGGCGCAGTTTTGGAGGCGCCGCCCGGCATTCCCGCTTATGCATTCTGGTTCGGCGAAGATCAGGCCCGTTACGTGATCACGACGGCACACTCCCAGCCGGTGCTCGAGCGCGCCAAAACGGCCGGCGTGCCGCTCACCGCGCTTGGCGCCACCGGCGGGACACTTCTTGCCGTTAGCGGCGAACGGCCGCTGCGTGTTGACGATCTCAAGCGCCGCTTTGAAGCTTGGCTGCCAGCCTACATGGCGGGCCTGGCTTGAGGCTATTCGCTCACCCGCGCCAGCGCCTGGTAGCAGGTCGGCGACAATTGCTGTGCGTTCGCGGCCAGGCAGGCAAAGATCTTGCCACCGCCAGGCGGCACACCCGCACATAATCGTTCCTGATCGGGACGGCACTGCGCGAGAATCATCACCGCTCGTCGCGGCAGCATCGGGCGTATGGGCCCAAGCGGCGCCACTGCCGGCGTGGCCGTTGTTGCCGATGCAGCCGGTGCTGCCGCCGCGCCGGTCGCTGCTGGGGTTTTTCGGTTCGGCGCAGCAGGAGGCGTATGTGAACGCTTCGTTGCAGGCGGCGCAGTTTCGGCTGGCGTCGCCGACTGCCCGGCCGGCGCGGCCGGTTGCTGCGGAACAGTGGCAGCCGGAGCGGTAGCGGTAGGGCTCGCAGCAGGAGCGGCGATCGCGTCCACGGCGCTGCGGCAGGGTGCCGATAGCTTCGACTGGTTGCGCAAGAGGCACTCCAGGGCCTCCTTGCCACCCGGCTGCACGCTTGAACAATTCGACATGAAGTCAGAACGGCAGGAGGCGCGTACCGCGTCACGCTGCGCTTGGGTCGGCTGCTGCGCCGCCGTTGGCGTCAGCGTCAGTACGACGAGACAGCCCGCGACCAGCGAAGATTTGATCATCGCACCCTCCCTAGCATGTTCCGCCGCTTCAACAATGCCTAGGCTTGCAGGTGGCGTCCAGCAGGCGCTGATTTTCTTGCCGCAGCCGGTCTTTGCCGGCGATATTCGTTCTGCTACTTGAGGTGGAGGCTGGGTGGCGATGTAAGTTGGGAACCGCGCATGCCCATGGCGGCGAGTGACATCGAACGATTGATCCGGGCGCGGATACCGGATGCGGACGTGACGATTCGGGACCTTGCCGGCGACGGCGACCATTATGCCGCGACCGTGATCGCCGAATCATTCCGCGGTAAATCGCGCGTCCAGCAGCACCAGATCGTCTACGAGGCGCTCAAGGCGGAAATGGGCGGCAAACTGCACGCTTTGGCGCTGCAGACCGGCACTCCCGAGCGTTAGCCGCGGATTCGGCTCGCCCAGACGCTACGCCCGGCAATGCAATCCGGCTATGAGCTTTGCCGATGGGCTTTGCCCGTCGATTCGGCTACATATATGGGAAATAACCGGACGGATTCCGGCGCCGGCATGCGCCGCCAGGAAGGACAAAAACGCAATGGCTATCGAGCAGTTCATCGATAACGAGATCAAGGCCAACGACGTCGTGCTGTTCATGAAGGGTACGCCGCAATTTCCGATGTGCGGCTTTTCGGGACAGCTCGTGCAGATTCTCGATTATCTCGGCGTGCCCTATAAGGGGCTTAACGTCCTTGAGAACGAAGAATTGCGGAGCGGCATCAAATCCTTCTCCAATTGGCCGACCATCCCGCAGCTCTATGTAAAGGGCGAATTTGTCGGCGGCTGCGACATTGTCCGCGAAATGTTCCAAGCTGGCGAACTGCAATCCTTGCTCAAGGACAAAGGCATTGCGGTGAAGGAGAACACCGCCGCCTAGAGGCGCATCAGGCGTTATCGCATTCGATTGGCGAGCAGGACGCCAAGCGCCAGCACCAGCGCCAGGCCCACCAGACTTTGTGTCGGAAGCCCTGCGGCAAATTCCAGGACATTCTTGGCGACGCCCGAGACGAATACGCCGGACGAATCGGGTCCGAGAATCAAATAAATCAAAATGACGGAGACGACCGTCAGAAAGCCGATTTCGACAAACACCCAAAGGTACTGTTTGGCCTTCTGCAGATGATCCAGCATAGCACGCCCTCTGAGAGCGGCTGCTGATCGAACCGCTCTAGCCCGCGATCATGCTTTTGCGGCGTCGGGCGGAGGGCTTCTCCACCCGAACGCCGTGCGGATTTTTCGCGTTGCCGCAGCCCGAACGCTGCTTCAGGCCACTTTTCGTCCCGAGAACAGCCAGAGAATCACGCCTAGCGTGATCAATCCGACGAGTCCTGCATCGCCCAGGCCCTTCACCAGCGCCATGATGTTGTTGGTCACATTGCCGAAGAACGGCAGATTGGCGCCGACCAGTAGCGCAGCGACGATCGCCAGCGCCAGCAGCATCAAGCCAATTTCCGTCAACGACCCGATCCAGCCCTTGATTCGTGTTAACGCGTCCATGTGCGTTCTCCCTTTGAATTCGTTAGGAAGCCCCAGCCGTTACGCACGCTACGTACGCGAAATGCGACAATTTGCGGCATCAGCGTAGCCAAAACAGACAGCTTTTCAAGCATCACCAAAAAAGCGCGCGCGCACACGCGCGATTCACTCGCATTTACCGGCATATCGACCGGCAATGCGCCTGGGGATAAGTGATGCGTGATTCGCTAAAAGAGATTGGGCGACGAAAGCGAATCCGTGAGCGACCGTTTCGCCGCTCGCACTATCGCGAATAGTATTCGACGACGAGGTGCGGCTCCATCATCACCGGATAGGGAACCTCGCCCAACGCCGGGATGCGGCTGAATTTTGCGGTCATTTTCGAGTGATCGACCTCGATGTAGTCGGGCACGTCGCGTTCCGCCAGTGCATTCGCCTCCACCACCAGCGCAAGCTGCTTGGATTTGTCCTTGACCTCTATGACATCGCCGACTCTGACGCGGAAGCTTGCGATGGTGACGCGCTTGCCGTTCACCTTGATGTGCCCGTGATTGATGAACTGCCGGGCGGCAAAGACGGTGGGGACGAATTTGGCGCGGTAGATGACGGTGTCGAGGCGGCGTTCCAAAAGTCCGATCATGTGCGCGCCGGTGTCGCCCTTCAGGCGCCGCGCTTCTTCGTAGATGCCGCGGAAATGCCGTTCCGACATATTGGCGTAATAGCCCTTGAGCTTCTGCTTGGCGCGCAATTGCACGCCGTAGTCGGACAGCTTGCCTTTGCGGCGCTGGCCGTGCTGGCCGGGCCCGTATTCGCGTTTGTTGATTGGTGACTTCGGCCGGCCCCAGATGTTCTGGCCCATTCGCCGATCGATCTTGTACTTCGCCTGGTGGCGCTTGGTCATCGCGTCCTCGCTGTTCGTGTCAATCCCGGCGCTCTCCAAGGGAAGTTTTCCCTTAGGAGCTTGCGCGCGTGCTGAGGATCGCGCCCTCCTCTGTCCAGGGACGAGCCCGGAACCGACAGGTTTGGCGCCGAAGCGCCGGCCCAAACCACGGGTCGCGAAACACCGCGCGGGCCCATCGGGCCCGCGAAGTGGCCGGTTTCTAAGGCGAAACAGGAGCCCTGTCAAACCGCAAGCTGCGGACGGGCCGGCGCTGTCATCCGGCAGCAAAATGCCGCTGGCGCATCCGGCGGAGCACGGTGAAGGCGAGCAGCGCCGTTATCGCGTCAAGCACCGCGACCACGATGAACACGGCGGACCAGCTGCCCGTCGTCTGCTTGAGAAACGCCGCCACGGGACCACCGAGGATCGAGCCGACGCCCTGGGCGATGTAGAGAAAGCCGTAATTCGTCGCCGCGTATTTCGTTCCAAACGTATCGGTGAGCGTAGAGGGAAACAGCGAGAAGATCTCGCCCCAGCCAAAGAACACCAGCCCGGTCAGCACGACAAAAAGAGCCGGACGGTCGATGAATGCGAACAGGACGAGGATGGCGACACATTCAAGTGAGAACGCGAGCGTCATCGTCGATTCACGGCCGATATGGTCCGACACCCAGCCGAAAAATGGCCGCGTGAGGCCGTTGGTGAATCGCGACAGCGTCAATGACAGCGGCAACGCCGCCATGCCGAGCACCAGCGCCTGCGCAACTTTGTACTCATTGGCAAACGGGCCGACATTGGAAACGACCATCAGCCCGCTCGTCGACATCATGCTCATCATGACGAATAGCAGCCAAAAAATCGGATTTTTCAGCATCTCGCCGGGCGAATAATCGCGCCTGCTTTGCTGCGGTCCGCCCGTGCGGATTGCGGCGACCGGCGGCCGATAATTATCGGGCGGCAAACGCAGGCCTTGAGCGACCAGAACACCAATGATGCCCTGTATGACGCCCCAGACCAGAAGCGTGTGCGCATAGCCGGAGCTTTTGATCATGCTGTCGATGGGGAAGCTCGTGAAAATAGCGCCGAAGCCATAGCCCGCGGCAGCCAATCCGGTGGCCAGGCCACGGCGATCGGGAAACCACCGCACCATCAGACCGATGACGCCCACATAAATGATGCCGGTACCGAAACCGCCGATCACGCCGTAAACCAGATAAAGCATCCAGATGTTGTCGACCGGAGCGGAGAGTACCCAGCTGCCGCCGGACAGTATCGAGCCGATCGAAATGAGAAGCCGTGGTCCGAACCGATCGACCAGATAGGCTTGAAACGGGGAAAACCAGGTTTGCAGGATGATCAGCAGTGAAAAGGTCCACTGCAATTCGGCGAGCGTGGTACCAAGTTTCTGATTGAGCGGGCCGGTGAACAGCGTCCAGGTATATTGCGGGCTGGAGATCGCCATCATGGCGATGACGCCGAGTACAAGCTGAGTCCAGCGATTGAGATACCAGGCTTTTTGTTCCGCAACGACGGCAGTGCTCATGTGAACGTCTCCCCCAAAAACCGCGCAATCCGGCAGCAAAAAGCTATAGCGCGGCCGAGCGAGAAACAAGCGTTTGCCAAAGTGGCTGGCCCTTGCGGTGGCGACGAAGCTAGCGCGCGATCATCGAGGCCTGTCGGCTTGGCAGCATGCCAAAGCGCGCAAGAATCACCGCTGGCGCGGTGCCTGAGGTAAAGATCGCGTGGGTCGTACCGTTCCCCGCTACTGCGGCGACGCCCTCGAGCAGATGCCCGACCCGCCGCGCAATCGCCGGCGCCGGATCAACGAAGTAGACCGGCCAGGGCGCGATTTGTTCGAGACGCGCGATCAGCAACGGATAGTGCGTGCAGGCGAGCACCACCGTGTCGGTGTGGTTACGCTCGTTGCCGCCGTCGCGAAAGCAGGGGCCAATTTCCGCCAAGAGCGCTGTGTCGCTAACCGGCCGCCCATGCAGCTCGGCTTCCGCATAGGCGGCAAGCTGTTTCGATCCCACCAGATCGACGTCGCAACCCTGACCGTGTTCGCGGATGAGCGCCCGTGTGTATTCGCGTTTGACCGTCGCTTCGGTGCCGAGCACCACGACACGCAGGGTTTGCGACACAGCGCAAGCGGGCTTGATCGCCGGCACCGTGCCGACGAACGGGACGGCGAACTTCTTGCGCAGCTCAGGCAGCGCGATCGTCGAGGCGGTGTTGCACGCAATCACCACGAGATCGGGCTTGTGCGCTGCGATCGCTTCGTCGATCAGCGCGACGATCCTCGCAATCAGCGCCGGTTCGGCCATATCGCCATAGGGAAAAGCGGCATCATCGGCGAGATAGACGAACTCGGCGTCGGGACGCAGCGCGGCAATCTCGCGATAGACGGTCAGCCCGCCCAGCCCTGAATCAAATACCAGGATTGTCGGACGCGTCCCCATTGCCACCATCGGTTCAGGACCTGCCAAAGACCCGGCGGAAAATCGTGTCGACATGCGCAAAATGGAAATCGAGATCGAATTTGTCGGCAAGCTCGGCGTCGCTGAGATGCTTGCGTACGTCTTTGTCCGATTTGAGGAGTGAGAGAAGATCGCCGTCGCCGGCCCATGCTTTCATGGCGTTGCGCTGCACCAGGCGATAGGCCTCTTCACGCGCCACCCCTTTTTGCGTGAGCGCCAGCAGCACGCGCTGCGAATGGACAAGCCCGCCGAGGCGATCGAGATTGTTTTTCATATTTTCGGGATAGACGATGAGCTTATCGACAATGCCGGCAAGCCGGGCGAGCGCGAAGTCGAGCGTGACGGTGGCATCCGGTCCGATCATGCGCTCTACCGATGAATGCGAAATATCGCGCTCGTGCCATAACGCGACATTTTCCAGAGCCGGCACCACGTAGGCGCGTACCATGCGCGCAAGGCCCACGACATTCTCCGACAGCACCGGGTTGCGCTTGTGCGGCATAGCCGAGGAGCCCTTTTGGCCTTCCGAAAAGAATTCTTCGGCCTCCAGCACTTCGGTGCGCTGCAGATGGCGAATTTCGGTCGCCAGCCGCTCGCATGAAGCGGCAACCACGGCGAGGCTGGCAAAGTATATCGCATGGCGGTCGCGCGGGATGACCTGCGTCGAGACCGGTTCGACGGCGAGGCCCATTTTCTTCGCCACATAGGCTTCGACCCGCGGGTCGACCTGCGCGAATGTGCCGACTGCGCCGGAAATCGCGCAAGTCGCTACTTCGCTGCGCGCCGATTCCAGGCGTTTCTTTGCGCGCGTGAACTCGGCAAACGCGAATGCCAGCTTCAGCCCGAACGTGGTCGGCTCGGCATGAATGCCATGCGAACGGCCGATCGTCGGGGTGAGCTTGTACTGCCGCGCGCGCTTTTCGAGCGCGGCTAAAAGCGCATCGACATCGGCGATCAATAGATCGGCGGCGCGCACCAGCTGGACATTCAGGCAAGTGTCGAGAACATCGGAGGACGTCATGCCCTGGTGCACGAAGCGCGCTTGCGGGCCCACGATTTCGGCAAGGTGGGTCAGAAAGGCGACGACGTCGTGCTTGACCTCGCGTTCAATCTCGTCGATCCGCGCGATGTCGAATTTGGCCGACTTGCCCTTGTCCCAGATTGTTTTTGCGGCCTCTTTGGGGATCAACCCGAGCTCGGCCATCGCATCGGCGGCGTGCGCTTCGATCTCGAACCAGATGCGAAACCGCGTCTCCGGCGACCAGATCGCCGCCATTTGCGGTCGCGTGTAGCGAGGAATGGTCACGCCGCCTCACCACGGATCAGTGCCGCGGCATTGCGGATCGCGGCAATGCTGGCGCGGTAGGATTCCGCGGTGCCGCCTTTGAACACCGCCGAGCCGGCAACGAAGACATTAGCGCCGGCTCGCGCCGCCTCGGGCGCGATTTCCGCGGTGATCCCGCCGTCGATTTCGATATCGATCGGCCGCGCCCCGACCAGCGCGCGCACGTTGCGAAGCTTCCCCAGGGCGTCGGGAATGAACTTCTGACCGCCGAAGCCGGGATTGACCGACATGACCAGAACAAGGTCGACGAGATCGACGACGTGTTCGATCGAACTTTCTGGCGTACCCGGATTCATTGTCACGCCCGCTTTTTTGCCGAGAGCGCGGATCGCCTGGAGCGAACGGTGAATGTGCGGCCCGGCCTCGACGTGAACGGTAATGATGTCAGCCCCGGCTTTGGCAAAGGCTTCGAGGTAAGGGTCGCAGGGCGCGATCATCAAATGGACATCGAGCGTCTTCTTGGTGTGCGGACGGATGGCGCGAACGATGTCCGGTCCGATGGAAATGTTGGGAACAAAATGGCCATCCATGACATCGACATGGATCCAGTCGGCGCCGGCGGCCTCGACCGCGCGCACCTCCTCGCCGAGCTTTGCGAAATCGGCGGCTAGGATCGACGGCGCGATGACGAGCGGACGCGGCATGGGGTTCTCCCAAGCTTATGCGTTCGGGTAACACGTCATTCCCGGCCGAGCAACGCGTCGGCTGCTTGGCAGGCCGCCATTTGCGACCCTTGCCGGCCCGACCGCGGCTGCGGCAAGGTTTTCGGCAATGAGAGCACAGCGGAGGTTCCGTGGCGCGCACCGATGTCATTATCCTTGGGGCCGGAATCGTCGGCACCTCGATTGCGGTCCACCTCGCCAAGCGCGGCCTGGCAGTTGCGCTGATCGACCGCGGCGGCGCCGGGGAGGGCACCTCGTATGGCAATGCCGGCGTAATCGAGGGCAACACGGTCTTTCCGCCGTCCTTTCCCTCTGATTGGGGTGAGCGTCTGCGGGTGGCGCTCAAACGCTCGCCGCTGGCGAATTATCATTTCTCCTTCCTGCCGAAGGTGGCGCCCTGGCTGGCGGCATTCTACGCGGCGTCACAGACGGCCCGGCTCATCGAAACGGCGCGGCTGATGCGGCCCCTTATGGCGCGCGCGGTCGCCGAGCACGAAGCGCTTGCCGCCGAGGCCGGCGCCGAGCGCTATTTCCGCCGCACTGGCTGGCTCAAGCTTTATCGCAGCGACCGCGGCTTTGCGGCGCAACAACGAGAGCTCAACCTCGCCAAGGATTTCGGCATCGCCAATATGACGCTCGATCCGGACGGAGCGCGCGCGCTCGAACCCTCGCTGGCGCCGGTGTTCCGCCACGCCGTGCATTGGACCGGCGCGGTGAGCGTGAGTAACCCGCTGGCGGTGACGCGCGCTTATGCGGCACGCTTCACGGCGCTCGGCGGACTCAGCTTCTCGGGCGACGCGCGGTCATTGCACCGCGTCGATAGCCGCTGGAGAGTGGACACGTCCGCGGGTCCGGTCGACGCCGCCGAGGTCGTCGTGGCGCTGGGTCCCTGGGCGCCGGATCTGCTCGATCCGCTTGGCGTCAAGCTGCCGCTCGCGGTCAAGCGCGGCTATCACCGCCACTTCCGGCCCAGCGGCAATGCCGCATTGAGCCGGCCGGTGCTGGATGCCGAAAACGGCTACTGCATCACGCCGATGGAGCAAGGAATCCGCATCACCACGGGCGCGGAATTTGCCGCCCGCGATGCGCCGCCGACGCCGGTGCAGTTCGATCGCTTGCTGCCGGCGGCGCGAGATTTGTTCGCACTTGGCGAACCGCTCGAGCCTCAGCCATGGATGGGCGCGCGTCCCTGCTTTGCCGACTCGCGTCCGGTCATAGGCCCCGCACCGGGACAGCGCGGCCTATGGCTCGCTTATGGCCACGGTCATTGGGGCTTGACGCTCGGCCCAGCCACCGGACGGCTTATCGCCGAGATGATGACGGGTGCGAACCCGTTCTGCGATCCCGCACCCTACCGCGCGGAACGCTTTACTCGCTGATCGTTTTGACGACGCTCGATTCCGGGCGCGTATTGTTGCTGGCCGAAAATTTGTCCTGCGCCCTGACCATGTCGTCATATTTCGGCAGCGTGGTGATCGAATTCTTCGGCACCATGTGCACGACCTTGTAGCCGCCGGCCTTGAGCTGACGAAGGAGCTCGGGCAAGGCCTCCGCGGTGTTGTGCTGGAAGTCGTGCATCAGCACGATGCCCTTGCCGTTTTTGGCAAGCTTGGTCATTGCTGATTTGACGACGTCGTCGGGCTTGCGGAGCTTGAAGTCAAAGGTGTCGATGTCGGTTGAGAAGATCGCGATGTTGCGCGTGCCCAGATAGGTCATCAATTCGGCCGGCTGCTGCAAATCGGGGAAGCGGAAGAACGGCGCGGTCGGTCCGCCGACCGCCATGTGCACCGCGCTCACGCCCATTTCGATCTCTTGCTTGGCGAGTTCGAGATCTTTGGCATAGGGGTTCCTGGCCAGATCCTTATGCGACCAGGTGTGGTTGCCGACCGTCATCCCCGCCGCGGCGACTTCGCGAGATATATCGGGCCGCCACGTCGCATGCTGGCCGATCTCGAAGAACGTCGCCTTGATGCAATTGTCCTTGAGCGCCCTGAGCACCGCCGGCGTGTTCTCGGGCCACGGGCCGTCGTCGAAAGTCAGCACGACTTCTTTGTCGCGCAGGAAATCGTATTGCTTGAAGTGCTCGGTCCCGAATGCGGGCCCGCCGGTCGTGTCGATTTCGACGACGCGCGACAGCCCGATCGCGTTGGGATTGTCGCAAGCTGGAATGGCTTTGGCAGCCGGAGGAGTCGGTGCGGGTGCCGGCGCCGGCGCTGCCGGGGTCGCCGCCGCCGTCGTGTTCTGAGCGACGCGCGCCGGGGCCGGCGCATTCGCCTCGGAAGCGGATGTCGGCTGCGCAACTGAAACCACAGGCGAGCTTGGCCGAGCCGCTGGCGCGGCAACCGGCTGGCTCGGTGGCGCTGCATTGTTAGTTTGCGCCGGCGCGATCACGTGGACCGCAAGCGCGATGAGGGAATCGGGTCCGGCCGCGCGTTGCGCCGCGACGACGCCGAACGCCGCAAGTCCCAATGTCATCAAAGCCGCAAAGACAATGACCACGACGCGCATTGCGCCCTCCGTTGTATTCTTGTCGAGCTTGCGCAAAGTGAAAGCGCAATTGACCGGCAAGTCAATGAAAACCGCAAGTAAACGGTTGAAAGATCGGCTTTGTGGTTTCTACGACGGATCGCCGCTTAATTGACTGTTTTTTGCCTCTTTTATTTGTCGGTCAGCGGCCGAATTTATCCTTCCAGCTCGGCAGCGAGTCGCCGGGGAGGGCCCCTGCCGCAAACACGCCGCGCGCGATCGCCCGCGCCACGACATTGGCGGCAAGTGCTCCGAGTTGCGTCAGCGCGAATACCGGGTCGGCCAATGACCGCCGTCCGGTTGCGGCTGCGAACAGGGTATCGCCGTCAAGCGGGCTGTGCACTGGGTAGATCGCGCGCGACATGCCTGTTTGCGCCATCACCGCAAGACGATTGGTTTGTGCCTTGGTCAAAATCGCGTCGGTGGCCACGACGACGAGGGTGGTATTCGCGCCCGGCACGCCCTTGATGACGGGCTGCAGCATTTGCGGTGAAACGCGCGCCGGCAATCCGCGGCCGCCGAATTCGCCGTCAATTTCGAAAGGCGCGGCCCAGAACCACGGCCCGCCGCCGATCACGACGCTGCCGACAGCATTCACGGCGGCGAGCGCGCCGACGGTTATTCCATCCGGCGTCTGTGCGGAAGCCGAGCCCAGCCCGCCTTTGTAGTTCACCGTGGTCGCGCCGGTCCCGGCGCCGACCGTGCCAAGCGCAAAATCGTGCGCGGCGTTGGCGGCGGCGGCAAAGCCAAAATCGCGATACGGGGGAAATCGCCCCCATGCCTTGTTGCCGCCGCTCAACAAGTCGAACAGGACCGCGCCGGGCACGATCGGCACGCGCGCCGAACCGATCGCAAAGCCGCGGCCCTGTTCGCGCAGCCAGGCCTGCACGCCCGAGGCGGCATCGAGCCCGAATGCCGAGCCGCCGGACACCACGACAGCATCGATGCCGGGAACCGTCTGCGCCGGGTTGAGAAGCTCGGTTTCGCGCGTGCCCGGGCCGCCGCCGCGGACATCGACCGAGGCAACGACCGGCTCGTCGAAAACGACAACAGTCGTGCCGGAGCCCAGCCCCAAATCCTCGGCGTGACCGACCTTGAGCCCGGCGACATCGGTGATCAGATTGCGCACAGCCTAATCCTCGCAAACTGGTTGAAGCGGAATGGATTTTAATGGGTTGGTCAATCGTTTAGACGCTTTAGTGTAAAGCGCAATTGAACAGGTTTGGCGCCGAATTCACAACTTCGCGGGTCAGGCAAGCCGCGCTTGCACAGCGAGGAGGCGGCAGGCATGTCTGGCGCCTGGCTTTTGGAGTGCGGCTTTGCCGAATGTGACAATTCTTGCCGCACTGGTCGCCGGCATGCTGAGCTTCTTATCGCCCTGCGTGCTGCCGCTGGTGCCGCCCTATCTTGTGTATCTCACCGGCGCCTCGCTGGAGCGGTTCGCCGATGCCGAATCCGAGCCACGGGTGCGGCGCGAGGCTCTCGCCGCCGCGGTCCTGTTCGTGCTCGGCTTTGCCACCGTATTCGTCGCGCTCGGCGCCAGCGCCAGCGCGATCGGAGCACTATTGCGGGTCTATTCCACGCAGCTCGCGATCGTCGCCGGCCTCGCTATCGTGGCGATGGGTTTGCACTTCCTCGGCATTACGCCGATCGCCTGGCTCACGCGCGAAAAACGGCTTGCGATCGCCAAGCCGGTGGGCTTGTGGGGCGCCTATCTGATGGGACTTGCCTTCGCCTTCGGCTGGACGCCCTGCATCGGGCCAATCCTCGCGGCGGTTCTCGCATTGGCGGCCGCCGAAACGACAGTGCTCAAAGGCGTCGGGCTGCTCGCGGTCTATTCGCTCGGGCTTGGCATTCCCTTCGTGATCGCAGCTTTCGCGGCGGAGCCTTTCGCTGCCTTCCTTGCGCGATTTCGCGCCCATCTCGGCCTGGTTGAAAAAGCGATGGGGGGCTTGCTGGTGCTTACCGGTATCGCCTTTCTCACCGGCGCGATCAGCGAAGTGAGCTATTGGCTACTGGACACGTTTCCCGCACTGGGCAGTATCGGTTAAGCGCTCTCCGTCTTTGCAAGTCGCGCGCTCGCAAAAAAAGCCCGCCTGCAGGCGGGCTTTTTGTTTCATGCGCTCGCGCGGCGGGAAGAGCTTACATGCTGCAGCCCGATGCCGGACATTCCACGTAGTTGATCTTGCCGCTCGGGTCTTTTTTCCAGATGTACATCACGTAATCGAGCTTGGTGATGTCGCCTTTCTTGTCATAGGCCATATCGCCGAG
>JBQCCX010000221.1:0-2060 GCA_051961815.1 Xanthobacteraceae bacterium | reverse complement strand
AGCTTGCTCGCCAGCGCGGCGCGCTCTTCGAGTGCGCGGACCGCGCTTGCCAGCGCGCGGCGCAAACTCTCGTCGAGCGCAAGGCTCATCAGTTCGGCCGTATAGGTGTGGCCGACGTGGCAGCGAAATCGCGACAGATCGCCTTCCTCGATTTCCCACATAACACCGCCGCAATCCGGGCAGGCCAGCACCGAGCGGCGGCCAAATTCGTCCATTTTGTCCATGCTGCTTTGTCCAGTTCGCGCGACCTCCACTTCGAATCTAATGCTGCGCGGCAGCGGTTGCGCCTCGCCGGCGGGCTGTTGCGCGAGCACGCTCAGTAAAGCCGGCATGTCTTGCAATCTGGCGACGTGATCGGGTTTGGCGCGGTTCAAAGCCGTCAAGGGCATTTCGGCAAAGGCGGCATCCTTCGGATCCTGGACCACGGTGATGCCGCCGCCCTGACGCACGGTCCACAAACCGGATGCGCCATCGCCCAAAGTACCGGTGAGAACGACGCCAATGGTGCGAGAGCCGCAGCAGACCGCGGCCGAGCGCAGCATCGGGTCGATCGCCGGGCGCGTATTGTTTTCGCGCGGCCCTTCGCCAAGCGAAATCCGGTCGCCATCAACGATCAGGTGGCGATCGGGGGGTGCAACGTAGATGCGCGATTTTTTCAATACGTCGCCGTTTTTGGCAAACGAGGCCGGCAAGGGCCCGGCCCGGCTCAAGACCTCGTCGAGCGACGATCTGGCATAGCTCGGCAGGTGAATGGTCACCAGAACCGACGCCGGCAGATCGCGCTGCAACCGGCCGGCCAGGAAAACAAGCGCGTCAACGCCGCCAGCGGACGTGCCGATGGCAAGAAGGTCGCGGTTCGCCATGCCATCTCCACTGCGGCTTAGCCGTAGATTTGCCGCGTTGCCCGCCTCGGTGGCAACGAACCATGCGAGCCCGGGGTTCCGTGCGCTACCGGACCGTGCGCATTACACGCGGCCCAAGTAGAATCTGCCCGTGCAATTTGCACCTGCCGCGCTATGCTTGGCTGGCCGGGCTGACTGCCAAGGTGGATCGTCGTGAATAAAGACCAGCAAAAATCAGGCGCGAGCTCGGAACCCGGGGACGACGACAAGCTCCCCATGACGGTCGCCGCGATTGGCGCCTCGGCCGGCGGCATTCAAGCCTTGCAAAGCTTCTTCGCGGCGGTGCCAAACGATACCGGCGCCGCTTTCGTGGTGGTCGTGCATCTCGATCCGGAGCATCGTAGCGAGCTCGTGAACATCCTGGCGACCCGCACGCGCATGCCGGTCGTTGAAGTCGGCACGCGGCAGCATGTGCAAGCCAACCACGTATATGTCATTCCGCCCGATCGCCGGCTGCAGATGGTCGATCATGAAATTTCCGCGCTGGAATTCGACGAGCCGCGCGGCCAGCGCGCCCCGATCGATCTGTTCTTCCGCTCACTTGCACAACGGCTCGGCGACGGCTTTGCCGTGATCTTGAGCGGAGCCGGCGCCGATGGCGCGATCGGAGTCCGCGCCGTGAAGGAATCCGGGGGCATCATCCTGGTTCAGGATCCGAAGGAGGCTGAATATGCCTCGATGCCGCGCAGCGCCATCGCCACCGGTGTTGCAGATTTCGTCATGCCGGTGCGCGATCTCGCCAAGCGGCTCGTTGATCTGATAAAGATCAAAGAACACGTATCGATCCCCGACATACGCAATTTCGACGAAGAACTGCTGCGGCGCATTCTCGCCCACTTACGGGTGCGCACCGGGCATGACTTTTCGAAATATAAACGCTCGACCGTACTGCGACGGATCGCGCGGCGCATGCAAGTGGTCCGCGCCGATGATCTGAAAGAATATTACGACATCATGCGCGACAGCGCCGACGAAGCGCAGTCGCTGCTCGGCGACTTGTTGATCTCGGTTACGACCTTTTTCCGCGATGCCGAAGCATTCGAGAAGATCGCCAAAAACCTGCTGCCCCAATTGATCGCCAGTAAGGAGCCGGAGGAAACCGTCCGCATCTGGGTGTCAGGCTGCGCCACCGGGGAGGAGGCTTATTCATTCGCGATC
>JBQCCX010000220.1:0-2935 GCA_051961815.1 Xanthobacteraceae bacterium | reverse complement strand
GAAATGTCCTTGCCGGTATAGTCGGGCATCATCGCTGTCGCGATGAAGCTGATCACGCAGAGAGCGGCGATGTACAGTGAGATCGCGTAACCCGTGTGATACGCGGCGAACAGCGCCGTCGCGATGATCGGCGCCGGACCGCCGGCGATGATCGACGCCAACTGATAGCCGAGCGATGCACCGCTATAGCGCAGGTTCGGTGTGAAGGATTCCGCGATCAGGGCGGCTTGCGGGCCGTATTGCAGATCGTGTGGAATCAGCGACAGCGTGATCGCGATAAAGACCAAGGCCGGAGACGCCGTGTCCACCATGGCGAAGTAGATGAACCCAAATACAAACATCACGCAGATGCCGATCAGGTACATCTTTTTCCGGCCGATCTTGTCCGACCAGTGACCGGCCAGGGGAATGGTGAAGAACGACAGGCAAGCCGCCGCCATGACGGCGAACAAGATAAAGTCACGCGACATTTTTAGCGTGCCGACCGCGTAGGCGAAGACGAACGCGGTGAACACGTAGAACGGCGCCTGCTCCGACATACGCAGTAAGGCGGAAAGGATGATCTCCTTCGGCTGCCTCTTGATCACTTCCATCACCGGAGCCTTTTCGACCTTCTCCTTGGCCAGAATTTCCTGGAATACCGGCGTCTCGAAAATACCGAGCCGGATCCACAGGCCAATACCGACCAGGATGATCGAGAGTGCGAACGGAACGCGCCAGCCCCAGGTTACGAAATCGGCGCCTGCCCACGCGCTAAAGGCCAAAATCGCAAAGTTCGACAGGAGCAGCCCGCAGGGCACGCCGAATTGCGGCCACGATGCAATCAGCCCGCGCTGGCCGTGGCTGCGTGACCACTCCATCGCGAGCAACACCGAGCCGCCCCATTCGCCGCCGACGCCGATGCCCTGAATCATGCGCAGCACGGTCAACAGGATCGCGCCCCAGATGCCGATCGAGGCATAGGTCGGAACGAAGGCGATGGCGAAAGTGGCAAGGCCCATGCACATCAGCGTGGCGATCAACGTCGCTTTGCGGCCGATGCGATCGCCGTAATGGCCGAAGATCGCCGCGCCGATCGGACGGCCGACGAAGCCGATGAAATAGGTGCCAAAGGCGAGCAGTGTCGCCGACAGCGGGTCCTCGTTAGGGAAGTATAGCTTCCCGAACACCAGACCGGCGGCAGTGCCGTAAAGGAAAAAATCGTACCACTCGATCGCGGTGCCGACCGTCGATGCGATGACTGCTTTGCGCAGCTGCGCCGCATGTTCGGCCTCCGGTAAGGTGCCTACCGTCGTCGCCATAGCCATTGGCTTGTCTCCCCATTCCTTCGTTGCGCGGAGCGGGCTTGTTGGTCGCCCGTTTCCGTCGCCAACGATACTTCGGAGCCGCGGCCAAGGCTATAGCGAACGGGTCGCAGGGCAGGCGCGATCCCCTGCCCGCTTGCCCCTGAATCCGGGCTACCGCCTGCCGGCTATTGGGAGGGACGGTTCGACGCCATCACCGTAACCGGGGTCTGGCGGTAGTAATCCGGGAACAGCTGCTTGAGGTTGTCGATCTTCGGCAGGTCGTTAAAGACGATATACGGATAGCTCGGGTGCAGCACCAGAAAGTCCTGGTGATAGTCCTCGGCCGCATAGAAACCGGCCAATGGTTCGAGCTTGGTGACGATCGAGGAGCCGAAAACACCCGCCTGCTGCAGCTGCGCGATATAGGCGCTGGCGATCCGCTTCTGCTCCTCATCGGCATAAAAGATCGCGGAGCGATATTGCGTGCCGAAATCCGGGCCCTGGCGGTTGAGCTCGGTCGGATTGTGCGCGACGGAAAAATAGATCTGCAGGATTTTTCCATAGGAAATCTGTTGCGGATCATAAGTGATCGACACCGACTCCGCGTGTCCGGTCCGCCCGGTGCCGACCATCTCATAATGCGCCGTGTCCTTCTGACCGCCGGCATAGCCGGACAGCGCCTTGGTCACGCCTTTGGTGTGTTGATAGACAGCTTGAACGCCCCAAAAGCAGCCGCCGGCCAGAATGGCGGTTTGAACGCCTGCAGTCGTGGCCGCGGCGGCGTCCATCGCCGGCGGCGGGATGACGACCGCAGATTCAGCGGCGGCAACGAGGCGGGCGGCCAAGCCGGTGAACGGAACAGCGGCAAGTGCGACAACACCGCCCTGCAAAATTCTTCGGCGGTTGTGATGCGTGTTTGCGATGACTTCCATCGCCGTCAAATTGGCCGGCATCGAATCCTCCTGCGATCAGAACCGCTTTCCCTTATCGGTTTCATAGTCAGAGCCGAGCCGGGGCGCCAATCACAAAGCCGGCGACGACCGGACACATCGCGCTCACAAGCTTGTGTATTCCAGGGCCCGGGAAACAGGGATCAGGCGGTCCCGATAGCTGAAACCTGATATCTGATCCCTGATCAATGGGTCCAGGGCGTCCGCCGCGTGTAGGCAAAATTATCGGAATAAGAAATGCGCTGCCGCCGCGACGGTGGCGTTTCGAAGACCTGGTAGGCAATGGCATTGCGCTCGCAATAGGCGGTCGCCTCTTCCTTGGTATCGAACTGCAGCCGCAGCTGCTGTTTCATGTCGCCGGAACTGGTCCAGCCCATCAGCGGCTCGACCGCGCGCGGCTGTTCCGGTTCATAGTCCAGCACCCATTCTTTGGTTTTTGCGGCGCCCGATTGCATCGCAGTGCGGGCCGGCTTGTAGATCCGCGCGGTCATTTTCGTCCCTCAATGGAACAGAGAATTGGGTTAAGGACCTGCTTGCAACTTGCAAAACCGCGATGAGTGGTCGGGGCAGCAGGATTTGAACCTGCGACCTTCTGCTCCCAAAGCAGACGCGCTACCAGACTGCGCTATACCCCGGGCCGGTCGCGGAACCGGATAAACGTTTCGGCGCCGGCCGGCAAGCGAGGCCAGAAAACCCCTA
>JBQCCX010000219.1:0-15064 GCA_051961815.1 Xanthobacteraceae bacterium | reverse complement strand
TGCCGCAACAAGCTAATATCCTTGATAATTCAGCACGATATGCTGATCCACAATCGTTCGATATACGGTGCTCGGGGCTGGTCATGGCGGGAAAGACGGTCACGCGTGCGGACTTGTGTGAGGCGGTCTATCAAAAGGTCGGGTTGTCGCGCACTGAATCCGCGACGCTCGTCGAACTCGTGCTCAAAGAGATTACCGACTGCCTGGAACGCGGCGAGACTGTGAAACTCTCGTCGTTCGGCTCGTTCGTGGTGCGCAAAAAGGGCCAGCGCATCGGTCGCAATCCGAAGACCGGCAAGGAGGTCCCGATTTCGCCGCGCCGGGTGATGGTGTTCAAGCCATCCGCCATCCTCAAGCAGCGTATCAATTCTGAAACGGACGGCGCCGAGGCGCCGTGAGCGCGAGGACGTTGACTTGGAAAAAGCGCCGGACGCTTTTCGCACCATCAGTGAAGTCGCCGATGAAATCGACGTGCCGCAGCACGTTCTGCGGTTTTGGGAAAGCCGTTTCTCGCACATCCGCCCGATGAAACGCGGCGGGGGCCGCCGCTATTACCGGCCCGACGATATCGACCTCCTGCGCGGCATTCGCCATCTGCTTTACGGCGAAGGCTACACGATCCGCGGCGTTCAACGCATTTTGCGCGAAAATGGCGGCTCGTTCGTGCAAAACGTCTGGCGCGTAGGCGCCGAACCCGCGCCTCCGCCGCTCGAGGAGGACGCTCAGGAAGTTGGGCCCGCGGAAGACCGCCCCGAGCCGAGCTTCTTTTCGGGGCTTAGCGACAAAATTCGAGCCACCGAGGAAGAAGGTCCCGAGCAAAGCGTGGCCGATCCCGGTAGCGAGGAAAATCGGCGGAAGCTCGAATTTGCTCTCGATGAATTGCTCGCCTGCCGCCGCATCATTGACGGTGTGCTCCAACAAGACTGACATGGTTCTCGGCTGCACGGCAGATTTCGATCCGCCGGCCACATGTCTCACCCGCCATGTCTCACGAGTTCCAAAGTTTTCTCGACGACCCTTCGGCTTGGCCGCTTGGGACCAATCGCTGACTTGCCAATTTCCAATAGCCGCTCGCGGCGCGGCCGATTCATCACAGCGGCCTTCGCCGCGGTTCTCATCCTTGCTATGCCACTTTGCTGATTGTGTCGGGGCCGCGGCCAAGCGACACTTGCCGAGCCCGGTCCGTTAAAGCCAGAGTTGCTGGATTAGGACCCTGCGAGGACCTGAATGATCCGAAAATTTCATGTTCTGTACGTTGGCCAAATCGAGCTTGAGAATATCGGGCTCAACGGCACGCCGGCGAACGAGCGGCGTTATTCAGACGAGCGCCTGCGCGAAGCCTTCAACACCGCGCGCGACGTCGCCCAGCTTATGGATGAACTCGGCTTCGACGTGCTGTGGACCGCCGAGCATCATTTTCAGCGTGAAGGTTACGAGGTCTTCCCCAATCTCATCCAGCTCGGCCTATGGCTTGCGACGCAGACCAAGCGGCTGAAATTCGGCTGCGCCTTTAACGTGCTGCCGATGTGGCATCCGATCCGGATCGCCGAAGACTATGCCATGGCGGACATCGTTACCGACGGCCGCGTCATCATGGGCGTCGGCCGCGGCTACCACACGCGCGAGGTCGAGACCTTCGGCGCGCCGCTGCTCGATGCCGAGAAAAACCGCGAATTGTTTGAAGAGCAACTGCGTCTGCTGTTGACCTGTTTCAACGAACCGTCGTTTCACTTCAAGGGCAAGTACTACGAGTGTCCGCCGCCGGTCGATTATCGCGGTTATCAGCTCAAGGACATTACGATGGTGCCGCGGCCGAAGCATTTGCCGGTCGAGATCTGGATGCCGATCGCCAGCGGCAAAACGATCGAGCTCATGGCCCAGTACGGTCTCAAGGCCATGGTCACCCTCAATGGCGAAAAGATTCTCGACGACGTTGTCCGTGCCTATCAGGCCGCTTGTGTCAAACACGGCCAAAACAAGCAGCTCGGCGAAGACATGATCTGGGGTGCCGGGGTCTATCTGGCCGGCAGCCGCGAGGAAGCCATTCGCCGGCTTGAGCCTGCGCATGACGAGCGATTCAAGTGGTTCGCGCCATTTGGTTTCGTGCGTTACGCCGACGAGCAGGGCCGAACCTGGGGCTCGCCGGGCGCGCCGGCCCGCACCCCTTCGCTGCGCGATGGCGTCGACCAGAAGGCGTGGTTCTGTGGCACGCCAAGCGAGGTGATTGCCGGCATCAAATCGATCGAAGCGAAATATCCCGGCCTGGACAGCTTTATGATTCATTGGGCCGAGGGACTGTCGCCGGCGGAATTCAAGGACCAGCTTCGCTGGTTCGCCAAAGACGTGATGCCGGCGTTCAAGCGCGCCTAGGCGACCGGAAACGATCGGGGTAGGTGAGGGCGCTTTCATCGCACGGCGCGCCGCTCGTCTTCAACGATCGCTCGAATGTCGGACCATTTGATTTCTTGGCGTGGAGGTTTTTGACCATGGCCGGATTGCTTGAGCGACACATTGCGGCGATTACCGGGAGCGGGTCCGGGATCGGGCGAGCGATTGCACTTGGCTACGCGCAGGAAGGCGCGCATGTCATTGCGCTTGATATGAATGGCGAGACCGCAGCGGAAACGGCCGAAGCCATCAGTCGTAGCGGCGGCAAGGCCCACAGTTTCGTGCTCGACGTGCGCGAACGCGACCGCTGCCGGCAGGTCGCTGCCCTGATCGAAGAAAAAATCGGGCCAATCTCAATCCTGGTGAATGATGCAGGCATCAATCGCCGCAACGCCTTCGCCGGCGATCCCGAGGCCGTGATCAAGGATTGGGAAGACATCCTCGCGACCAACTTGTACGGCGTGTTCAATGTGACCCATGCGTTTTTGGCGCAGCTTCGCGCGACCAAGGGCCGCGTCGTCAATATCGGCTCGATCCAGTCCTTCATGCATGTTCGAACACCGAACTCTCCGGCCTACACCAGCTCCAAGCACGGCGTGCTGGGCTTCACGCGGGCGCTTGCCGCGGAATTGGGCAAGGACGGCGTCCGGGTTAACGCGATTGGTCCGGGCTTCATCGAAACCCCGCTGAACGAAAAAGTCCGCGCGACCGATCCCGACCTGGTGAGAATTTTTCTGGAGCACACGCCGCTTGGTCGAGCAGGGAAACCCGACGACATTGTCGGGCCGGCGATATTTCTGGCTTCTGACTTGTCCCGCTTCGTCACCGGCTCGATCGTGATGGCGGACGGCGGATATCGTGTGGTCTAGCCACAATCGTTCGCAGCTGACATCATCAGCTGATTTTTACGATCTGCTTGCCGAAGTTTTTCCCGCTCATCAGCCGCAAAAAAGCCTCCGGCATGCGTTCGATGCCCTCTACCACGTCCTCTTTGAAGCGGATCTTATCGTCGCTTCGCCAAGCGGCCAGCCGCCGCAAAGCTTCATCGCGGCGATGCCACCAATCAAATACGAGAAAACCATGGACGCTGGCGCGGCTTACGATCAACTGACCCATGAACCGCTCGCCAATGTCGGGTTTGCCGAACTGGCCCGCTAGCGCGACGCGACCGCATATCACCACCCGTGCGCCAATGCTCAGGTTCTTCATGACCGCGTCATGAATCGGGCCGGCGGTATTGTCGAAAAAGACATTTACGCCGGCGGGGCAGGCTTCCTTCACTGCCGCAGCGAGATCGGCGGATTTTTTGTAGTTGATCGCCGCATCGAAGCCGATCTCGCGACACCATTTGAGTTTGTTGTCGTCACCGGCGATCGCGACGGCGCGGCACCCCGCCAGTTTGGCGATTTGACCGACCAGCTGGCCAACCGCGCCCGACGCGGCGGACACCACGACGGTATCTCCCGGCCGCGGCCGTCCGACGTCGAGGAGACCGAAGTAAGCCGTCATGCCCGGCATGCCGAGCCAGGACAGCGAACTTTCAATCGGAGCGAGCCTTGGGTCGATTTTGTTGACGCCGGCGGGACCGGCGACGTCCGGCGTCAGCACGGACCACTCCTGCCAGCCGACACTCATGGATTCGGCGACGTCGCCAATCTTCCAGGCCGGATGATTTGAAGCCACGACTTCGCCAACGCCGCCGCCTTGCATGACTTCGCCGATCGCCACACCCTTGGTGTAGTTGGTCCCGGGATTCATGCGCCCGCGCATATAAGGATCTACGGAGAGCCACTTCGACCTGACCAGAATCTGCCCCGGTCCAGGATCGGGCACCGGTTGCGTATCCATGACCCAATTGTTCGGCACCGGCATGCCTTCGGGGTAGCTGGCGAGGAGCCACCGGCGGTTGGCTTGGTTCTGCATTGTCATGTGCTTCTCTTGCGCGCTTATTCGGCCCGGATATTGCCGGCGACGATCACCTTGCGCCATTTGCCGGTTTCCTCAACCACCAGTTTGGCGAATTCGGAAGTTGAGAGCGACAGTGGGCTGTCTCCGAGATCGGCGATGCGCCGGGTTATCGTTCCATCGGCGAAGGCGAGATTGATCGTCTTGTTGAGCTGTTCGACGATTTCCGATGGCGTGTCGTGCGGAGCGGAAATTCCGACATAGATGCTCGCCGCGTAACCGGGCAGATATTCGGCCACGGCCGGAACATCGGGCAATACCGCCACGCGCTTGGCGGAAGTAACGGCCAAGGCGCGCAACCTGCCCGCTTTAGCATGTTCAAGCGTTGAGGCGAAGGTGCCGAAATAGACCTGAACCTGGCCGCCAAGCAGGTCGACCACCGCAGGTCCGCCGCCGCGGTACGGCACATGCACCATCTCGATACCGGTCTCGCTCCGAAACAATTCCCAATACATATGCGGCGCGCTGCCGATGCCCGCCGAGGCTACAGTGACCTTGCCCGGATTGCTCTTCGCATAAGCGATCAACTCGGGAACGCTTTTGACTGGTACCGACGGATGCACCACCAGCAAACCAGGGCCACGAGAGATCGTCGCGACGGGAGCGAAGTCGCGGATGATGTCGAAATTCAGTTTGTCGTAAAGTGAGGCGTTCCAAGCGTCGGCTGACGTGGTGAGGAGCAGCATGTAGCCGTCGGGCGCCGATTTGGCGACTGCTTCGGCGGCGAGAGTGCCTCCGGCGCCCGAGCGGTTCTCGACGAAGAATTGCTGGCCGAGGCGTTCCGACAGCCACTGAGCGATCAGGCGAGCATAAGTGTCGTTTATGCCGCCCGGCGGGAAGCCGGAAATGATCCGAACCGGATGGCTCGGATAAGCGTCTCCAAGCGCCAGGCCCGGGTTTGACCCGATCGCGGTAATGGCTGCAGCAAAACGAAGAAAATCTCGACGGGTCGCTTTCATGTTTTGGTCCCGGTCCTGCCGATCGTGGCGCAATCGGTGAGGCTACACAGTTGCAAAATTTTTGAGAAGCGACTTCCCGTCTCAAACGTCTGCTCAATCTCGCGCCAGGAGACAATCGACATTCAGAATGCCGGCTATCGGTCGGAGGAGGGGCCGCGGATAGCGCTGTAGAACGCGACCTTACTGCGGCGGCGGCCTTTGACCGCGTCCGCAATCGTTCCGACTATGCCGCGCGGCATGAAAATGATGAAAAGGACGAGAAGTATTCCGTAGATCGTGTTGGCTGCGCCAATGAAGTTTGTGCCGAACGCAACCCGCAAACCCTCGTTCAAGGAAATGGTCAGTAAAGCGCCCACGGTCGGACCAAGCGCCGCATAGGTGCCGCCGATGATGGCGGCAAAGACGATTTGCAGCGACACGGCGATCCCCGACACCGTCTCCGGATTGAGGTACATCATGTACTGCCCGTAAATCGCGCCGCCAAGCGCGGTGAGCGCGGCGCTGATCAAGGTCACGCGCAGCTTTTCGCGAATGACATTGATGCCGATGCTTGCCGCCGCCTCTTCATCCTCGGAAATGGCATCGAGCGCCTCGCGGCTGATCCCGCGGTCGATCCAGTACCAGACCGCAATGCCACCAAACCACAATGCAAGCGAGATCCCGTAAAAGTAGATCTTCTCCGGAAATTGCAGTGCAAACCAGGAATGGCCCACCGCTTTAGGGGTGAACCCCAGCGATCCACCCGTAACGTCACGCGCCGCTACGATCGAAAGCATAACCACCTGGCTCAATGCCAGCGTGACTAGCGCGAAGTAGTGACCGACGACCTTGAGACGAAAACAGGGATAGCCGACGATGAAAGCCAGGAGGACGGCAAACCCGACGCCGAGCGGAATCCCGATCCACGGGGTCAGTCCGGCGTAATTCCAGAGAAGCGCCGGCACATAGGCGCCAACGCCCATAAACGCGCCGTGGCCTAGCGAGACAAAACCGAAGCGGCCCATGATCGACCATGAAGTATAGACAAAGCCCCACAGCAGAATCTGAATCAGTAAATGCATGAAGTAGGGGGCGACGAAGTGCGGCAGCACGATGAGCGCAACCGCGAGGCCGGCGATCATGGCATGACGCGCTGTCACCGGGAAAATACTCCTCTCGGCCGCACAAACATCAGAACAATGAAAAAGGTGAAGGCGAAGACATAAGATAATTCGGTACTGAAGTAATAACCGCCAATGGCGATGATCTGGCTCATGACGAAGGCGGCGACAAAACCGCCGAACATGTCGCCCAAGCCGCCAAGCACACAGATCATGAACAGCAGCGGCCCGAATGTATTGCCGATGAATGGATGCACGTCGTATTGCAATGTCAGGAGGCAGGCTGCGAGCCCCGCCAGCGCCCCGCCAATCGCCGACGTGACAAGATAAATGTGCCGCTGATCGACGCCCATCAAGCCGACGATGTCGCGGTCTTGCGCGATGGCGCGGATGGCGGTTCCGACGAAGGTCCGCCTTAAAAAGAAATAAAGCGCAAAAGCGCCGGCGACCGCGACCGCGAATGCCAACAACCGTGCTGAACTGATGTAGATGCCGCTTAGTTCGAGGATCGGCAGGCGTACGCCAATATTGCGGAAATCGGTGCCAAACAAAAGCGTGGCGAAGCTCTGCAAGAAAAACAGAAGGCCGCCGGTCGCCAGAAGCTGATTGATTGGCGCCGAGCCCAGAATGGGCGCGATGATCAGAACATGTACTAGCACGCCAAGTGCCCCCACCCAGGCTATCGCAACGGCACACGCGAGCAGCAGCGGCCAGTTAAGCTCGGCATTGAGATAATAGATGAGATACATGCCGCACATGACGAGATCGGCATAAGCAATCCACACCACATCGATTACGCCGAAGATCAAATTAAGTCCGAGCGCGAGCAGTGCGAGCACGCCGCCGAGTAGAATGCCGTTGATGATTGCTTCGAGAAGATAGATATCCATTGTATCAGCAGACTGTTTTTGATGACCCGCGTGTTAGAGACCCATGTAGCTTTTGCGAATGAAGTCATTGCCTTTGAGTTCAGCGGAGGTGCCCGCGAGCTTTATCCGTCCTACTTCGAGGAGATAAGCGCGGTCGACCACGTCGAGCACCTGCTGCACGTTTTGTTCGACGATCAAAACAGTCAATCCCTCGGCACGAATCCGACGAACGAGATCGAACACCTGGGCGACAACGAGAGGAGCCAAACCCGCAGACGGTTCGTCCATCAGCAGCAACTTGGGTTCGGACATCAATGCGCGGCCGATGGCGCACATCTGCTGCTCGCCGCCCGAGAGGGTACCGGCAAGCTGGTCGCGCCGGTCTTTCAATCGGGGGAACAGCTTGTACACGCGATCCAGCTGTCCGGCGCAGTGGCGGCGGGCCCGCGGCAGATAGGCGCCGATGCGCAGATTATCTTCGACCGTCAGCCGCGGAAACAGACGACGGTTCTCGGGCACGTGGGCGATGCCCCGCTCGACCATCCGATGCGCCGGGAGACCCCCGATGGAATGTCCGTCAAGGCTGATGACGCCCGTGTATCGTTGTACGAGTCCGGAGATCACCCGCATCAGCGTGGTCTTTCCGGCACCGTTTGGCCCAATAACGCCCACGGCTTCGCCTCGCGGCACTTCGAGGGAGATATCGAATAGAACCTGGAAAGACCCGTAACCGGCGGAGATGGCGCCAAGCGACAGCATCGGTCTTAAGCTCGCGCGCCGAGATAAACCTCGGTCACGCGTGGGTCGATCGCAGCCTGCGCGGGCAGGCCGTCGAAGATCTTCTCGCCATGATCGAGCACGATGACACGATCGACGATGCGCATCAGAACGCCCATGATGTGTTCGACCCAGATAATCGTAACGCCCGTGCGGCTGCGAAGACTTTGAAGCAGACCTGCCGCGCGCTCCATTTCTGTTGAATCGAGCCCGCCGAGACTTTCATCGGCGAGCAGGAGTTTCGGCTTGCTGGCAAGCGCGCGCGCGAGTTCGAGCTTCTTTAGAGCGGCTGTGCCAAGCCCGCTCGGCGTCGCTGTTGGGTTGCTCGGCAAGCCAACGAGATCAAGCACCTCCTCAGCCTGCCGCCAAGCTTGAGCGCGCGTTATGACGCCGGTGCCGTAATAAGCCGCGAGCGCCACATTTTCAATCAGCGAGAGTTTGCGAAACGGGCGGGGAATCTGAAAAGTCCGCCCGACGCCGCGCCGGCAAATCGTATGTGCGGCAAGGCTCGCGACTTCCGCGCCTTGAAAACGAATTGATCCTGCCGTCGGGCGCAAGGTGCCGGCGATCAGATTGAAGGTCGTACTTTTGCCCGAACCGTTGGGGCCGATCAGCCCGAGAATCTCGCCCTCACGCACCTCGAAGGAGACCTGGTTCACCGCCAGGAATCCTCCGAAGCGTTTGCACAGACTTTCGACCGCCAGCATTACGCACGCATGGCGTAGATCGATGAATCCGGAAGCGGTAGCACTGGATCTTGCGTCTTGATGTTGGTCGGCCAGACGACGGCAATATGCTCGCCGGCATTCTGCATCACTACCGGCGTCGACCGCTCATTCTGGCCGGCGAGCTGCGCGCCGGGTCGATAGAATTTCACCCCATATCCTTGGATCGTGCCGCCAGGCGGGATGTCGACGTCGAGCGCCGCCTTGCGCACCGCCTCCGCGTCGAAGCCGCCATATTTTTCTTTCGCGACCGGCAGCACGTTGTTCAGTAGGACCCAAGTCTGGTTGAAACCCATCGAGCAATGCGGCGGAACGTCGTTCGCGTTGGTCTTGGCCTTGTAACGTTCGACCATGACTTTGATGAGGTCGCCCAGTCCGGGCGCGAGCGAAGTCGGACTAAGCAATTGCGCCGGCACCGGATCGATATTGCAGAAGTTGTCGATGTCTTTTCCGAATGTAGTGCGCAGCTTGTCGAGCTGGCTGTATCCTGCGCCATTGCCGACCAGCATCTTGAAATGCAAGCCGCTCTCGCGCGCCTGTCGCAAGAACAGCGTGATATCGGGATTGTAACCGCAGTGCGAAATGACATCCGCTCCGGCCCGCTTGAGCTTGGTGACGAGCGATGAAAGATCGGGCGCGGTGGCCGAATAGCCCTCGCGCATGATGAGTTGGAGACCGCGCTGTTTCCCGAATCGTTCGGTGGCGTCGGCAACGCCAACTCCGTAGGGGCCGTCTTCGTGGATGATGGCGACCTTGACGTTCTGCGGATCGACTCCAAGCCTCGTCTTGGCATTATCGGCAACGAATGTGACGAAGGCTTCGCCGTACTGGTCCGAGTGAATTTGCCCGCGGAAAACGTATTGCAGATTTTTGTCCTTGAACACTGCGGTTGCGATAGCGGTCGTGATCCATAAGATCTTTTTCTGCGCGTCGACCTTCGCTGCGAGCGGCACGGCGTGAGCGCTGGCGTAAACGCCGTTCACAATCTCGACCTTTTCCTGGTCGATCAACCGCTCGACTTCATTTATCGCGACATCGACCTTGCTCTGACAATCGGCATTGATCGGGACCACTTTGTATTTACCGGCAATGCCGCCGCGCTCATTGACGAGATCGATCGCTATCTGGGCGCCGACTGCACATGCCGCCGAGCCGCCGGCGGCGAATGGACCAGACAGGTCATAGACGACGCCGATCCGAACCGCTTCGGCTTGTGCGGAGGCGATGCGTCCCGACACGGCCAGTGTTGCTGCGGTCGCAGCAGATTTCTTAAGCAGCGAGCGACGCGTAGTTTTCATGGCGTTTCCTCCCGGCGCTTCGGCCACATTGCGTCTTGATGCTTGGACGCTCAGTATTTGGAGAACGCTTCGCAATGTCAACGAGCGCATCGCCGATGGCGGCTCATTCCAGGATGCCGATTAGCTTGGCGAGGCGGTCGGCATCTTGTTGCAGCGGCTCGGATAGGCCGTCGTAGACGATACGGCCCTTGTCCAGGATCACTGTCCGAGGCGAGAACGACAAGGCGACCCGGCTGTTCTGCTCCACAAGAATGATTGAAAGCCCGCTCTCGTTGCGCAACTGCGTGAGTACGGCAGTCAGCGCATCCACCAGGATTGGCGCCAGTCCTTCGGTCGGCTCGTCCATCAGCAAAATGCTCGGATTGGTCAACAACGCGCGGGCAATCGACAGCATTTGCTGCTCGCCCCCCGAGAGTTGATTGCCGGCATTGTCCAGTCGTTCTCCCAATCTCGGAAACAGCCGGAATACGCGCGGCAGCGTCCAATCTCCGGGCCGCGCCGCGACTTCGAGATTTTCCCGGACCGTCAGTGATGGGAAAATCTCGCGTTCCTGCGGCACAAAGCCGATGCCGGCCAGCGCACGCCGGTAGCAAGGGACCCGATTGAGGGCATGGCCCGCCAGCACAATTTTGCCGGCGTGCAATGCGGTCTGGCCCATGATCGTCGCCAGCAGGGTGCTTTTGCCGACGCCGTTGCGGCCGATGACACTGATGCACTCGCCCTCCGCAAGCGTCAGGTCGATATCTTCGATCACGACGGTTTCGCCGTAACCTGCACAGACCCGCTGCAATTCGAGCGCACTAGCCACGGCCAGCCTGACCCAAATAGACCGCGCGAACCTGCGGATTGGCTTCGATCTCGCGCGGCGTTCCTTCCGCGAACAGCGCACCGCCCACCATGACTGTCACGCGCTTGGCAAAACGAAAAACCAGATCCATGTCGTGTTCGATGATCAGGACGGCAATATGATCGGGCAAGCGCTCTATCGCTTCGAGAATGATATGGCTTTCCGCACTCGGCACCCCGGCGGCGGGCTCGTCGAGCAACAGCACGTCGGGTTTTAATCCGATCGCAATCGCGATTTCGACCAGCCGCTGGCGGCCATAGGGGAGTTCGGATACCCGATGTGCGGCATCTGCAACGAGCTTCAGCACATCCAAAAGATGCATCGATTCCTCGATGATGTCGGTGCGGCGGCCTATCGGATAAGCCATGTTTCCGGCGGCGCCGATGCGCTCCGCGACCGACATGCACACATTTTCCAGAACGGAGAGGCCGCGGAACAGACGATTGATCTGAAAGGTCCGCGCAATTCCGAGCTTGACCCGCTCGGCTTGCTTTTTGTCGGTGATATCTTGGCCTTTGAGGATGACGCGTCCGCGCGAGGGCGGCAGCGCGCCGGCCAGCAAATTGATGAACGTGGTCTTGCCGGCGCCGTTTGGGCCGATCAGCGCGTGGCGCGCCCCAGCAGCGAGGTTGAAGTCTACTTCCTGAAGCGCCACTAGCGCGCCAAAGCGCCGGCTCAGTCCGCGCGTTTCGAGCCTCAGCTCAGTCATGACGCTGCGCGCCTCCGCCAATACCGCCGCCATATGACTTCGCCCAGGCCCAAAATGCCATTGCGCGCATAAAGCGCGACTGCGACCAGAAGCAATCCGATACCGAGCTGCCAAGCGGTCGGATAAATCCGCGCGAGGAAATGCTCGAGCGTCATGTAAGCGACGGCGCCGACGAAAGCGCCGTAGAGACGCCCATACCCGCCGAGTATCAGGATGATGAGCACTGTCGCGGCACGGTCGAGATCGAGCGCGCTCAGGTTGACGTAAGCGTTGGTCTGCGCCCACAGCCCGCCGGCGACGCCGGCGACTGCCGCCGAGATCGTGTAACAAATCACAAGCCGCTGCCGCACCGGCGCGCCGATGGCATGCATGCGCAGCAAGTTTTCGCGAATCCCGGTCAAGCTCTGGCCAAAGGGTGAATAGACCAGGGTGCGGATAAACACGAAACCGGCGAACAGGATCGCCAGCGTGTACAGGTACTGCGTATCCGGATAAAGCGGATTGAATTCGAAGACCCCAAACACCGGCGCGATATCCAGGCTGGGCAGGCCGTCGAACCCACCAGTGTAGTCGTGCGCCATATTGGCGGCTTCTTCCAGCAGCGCCATGGTGCAAAGCGTGAGCATAAGAAGTGTCAGGCCCTGCGTGCGCAACAGCACGAGTCCCGAAACCAGACCGATTATCGCCGCGGCTAGCGCGGCCAGAATGAGACTTGTAATGGGCTCGGTCCAGATATTGTGAAAGGCCAATAACCCGACCGTATAAGCTCCGGCGCCAAAGAATGCGGCATGACCGAGCGTGATGATGCCCGCATAGCCGAGCGCCAGATCAAGCGAAAGCGCGAACAGAATCGTGACCATCAGGGCGGTGGCGAAGCCCAGGTAATCGGGAAACAGGAAATAGAAAGCGATGGCAGCGAGCCAGGGCAGGCCCTCCCACCAGCGCAGATGATGGCGCCGGATCAAAGCGCGTGCGGCGGGATGGCCGGAGCGGCCGAGCGTGGTCGCAGGGCCGGCGGAAGCGGCTTCGGTGCTCACGCCGACTTCCTTCCAAACAGCCCTTGGGGTCGCCAAAGCAATACGAGAATGGTGAGCGCGTAGATGAAAATCGTGCCGCCTTTGGGCAAATAAAGTTTCAGCACAAAATCGAATGTGCCGAGAAGGAGCGATGCATAATAAACGCCAACCACGCTGCCCAGCCCGCCCACCGACACGGCAATCAAAAAATAAACCAGATATTTGAGCGCATATTGCGGATCGAGACCGAGAAATTCAGCGCCGAGGCCGCCGCCCAACGCCGCCATGCCGCTGCCGAAAGCAAAGGTGATCGTGAACAGGCGGTCGACATTGATGCCGAGCGATTCCGCCATCCGCCGGTTGTCGACTGTGGCGCGAATCTGCGCGCCGATGCGGGTCCGCTCGAACATGAGCCAGATGGCGACAACGATAAGCAGCCCGACACCGATCAAGAAAATGCTGTAAGTGCGGTACTGCATGAAACCAAGATTGATCTGGCCTCCCAATTCCGGCGGCAATTGCACCGGTTGGCTCTGCGGCCCGAAAACGATCGTGAGCGTCGCCATGAAAATGAAAATCAAGCCGATCGTCAGCAGCACTTGATCGAGCTCGCCGGCGCGATAAAGCCGGCGATATAACGATTGCTCGAGAACCACACTTAAGGCCGCAGTGCCGAGAACGCCGAGCCCGAGCGCGACGGCGAAGCTGAAATGCGCGCGGTTCATCGCCAGCGCGATGATGTAGCCGCCGAACATCGCGAAGGCGCCATGGGCGAGATTGACAAATCCCATGAGTCCCATGGTGACGGACAGTCCGACGGAGACGATGAACAGCACGGTGCCGGCGGCGAGTCCGCCCAACAAAATGCTGGCGAAGTCGATCGCTGTGTTCACGAACGGTCCTGTCGGTCGGCAAACATCAAGAGGCCGCTCCCGGCGGTCGGGGAACGGCCTGCATGATCAAGAATCTCGGTTTGCGTCGATCATTTTTTTGGCGCACAGGGCCCGATCGCCTGCGCTTTGCACTGGTCCTTCACGCGATCGATCTGACCGATGACTTTTTGATGGAGCTTTCCGTCGGCGCCTTTCACCACTTCGGCCAGATATTCGTTCATCACGATGTCGCGGGTTTCCGGATCGATCAAGATCGGCCCTTGCGGGCTGTCGAACGTCCAGCCGAGCAGCGATTTGACGGCGGCGTCACCGTCCATCTTGCCCTTGGTGGCTTGCACGGCATGCACGATCGCCGCCATGCCGTCATAGGCGCCGACACCCATAAAGTCCGGCGTTGAATCGGCGCCGTACTCCTTCTTCCAGGCGGCGACGAAGCGTCGGTTCTGAGGATTGTCGAGGTCGGCGTAGTAGTGAAGCATGGTGACGAGACCGACTGCGGCATCGCCCATGCCCTGCAGCTTGATGTCCTGGACAATGTCGCCTGGACCGATCAGCTTGATGCCTGCGGCACGCATTCCCAGGGCGGTGTAGGTCTTGGCCACCGCCAGCGCGTGATCGCCGGCCGGCACGAACACATAAAGTACATCCGGCTTCTGATCCTTGGCGCGCTGGAAGAATGGTGTGAAGTCAGGAACCGCGCCGGGCCCGCCGGCCGGGATGACGTCGATCACTTTGCCGCCATTCGACTCGAAGGCATTCTTGAACGCTTCCAGGCTGTCCTTGCCTGGCGGGTAGTCGGTATAGGCTACGACCGCCGTTTTTGCATGCAGGGTCTTGGCAGCCGCCACTCCCAAGGCGTAGCCGGAATGCCACATGGTGAACGACGTGCGCACGAAATCTGGCGAGAGATTGGTGATGAATGACGTGCCGGCATTCGTGATCACCGCGAGCTTCTTGCCGGCGGAGATAGTCGGTGCGGACGCCATGGCATCAGGCGAATAGCCAAAGCCCGCAATCGCACCAACTTTGTCTTGGGTCAGCAATTCCTGGACTACGACCTTGGCTTGTTCGCCGTTCGGGGCTTTGGAGTCCCGTTTAACGAGCGTAATCGTATAGGGCTTTACCTGGTCGGCATTGAGCTTGAGATAAAGCTCCATGCCGCGATCCATTTGCTGGGCAAATTCGGCGCCAATTCCGGTATAGGGGAGTACAACGCCGACTTTGACCTCCTGCGCCAAAGCCGCGCCGCCTGAAATGCTCAGTACGGCAAGCGCCACCATCACTCGCTTGGACATTCGCAGCTCCCTCTGTCTTTTTTGGTCGGAGCGGCGAGATTTGAACTCGCGACCCCCAGTCCCCCAGTCAGGTGTTCCAGCCTGACACGGGAAGACGATTAGAGACAAAACCCTTGCAAACCGGAAGATAACGGTTTAGACCCTCAGTCTTGTAAGGCCGTTCGGGGCCACGGGAAGACACGGGAAGACAGTTCAAATCTTCCCATAATCTTCCCAAAAGAGA
>JBQCCX010000218.1:0-5818 GCA_051961815.1 Xanthobacteraceae bacterium | reverse complement strand
GCCGCCGATCTGCGCGCGACGGTCAAAGCGCAGACGCAGGACCTGCACGAAGCGCGCGGCATCGTGCCGGGACTTGCGGTCGTGCTCATCGGCGACGATCCGGCCAGTCAGTCCTATGTCGCGAGTAAATCGCGCGCCGTGGCCGAAGTCGGCATGCGGCCGTTCGATCATCATTTGCCGGCGACTGTGAGCGAGGCCGAGCTCCTGTCTCTGGTGCAGAAGCTCAATGCCGATCCGGCGGTGCATGGCGTTCTGGTGCAGATGCCGCTGCCGCCGCACATCGATGCGAAGCTCGTCGTCGCCGCGATCAATCCGGCGAAGGACGTCGACGGCTTTCATCCGCTCAATGCCGGGCGGCTCTCCACCGGCTTGCCGGCGCTGGCACCGTGCACGCCGATCGCCTGCATCAAGCTGATCAAGAGCGTGCGGCCGTCGCTGGCTGGCTGCGAGGCGCTGATGGTCGGCCGCTCGCATATTGTCGGCAATCCGCTGGCCCAGCTCATGCTCAGGGAAAACGCCACGGTGACCATCGCGCATACCAAGAGCCGCGATCTGCCGGCTTTATGCCGCCGCGCCGAGATTCTTTGCGTCGCCATCGGGCATGCCGAGCTCGTTCGCGGCGACTGGATCCGGCCCGGCGCCACGGTGATCGATATCGGCATCAACCGGGTGAGCGCGGGCGGCAAATCCCGCATCGTCGGCGATGTCGATTTTGCGCGGGCGCGGGAGGTCGCTGGCGCGATCACGCCGGTGCCGGGCGGGGTTGGACCAATGACGATCGCGTGTCTTCTCCTCAACACGCTGCGCGCCGCCTGCATGCAGGCCGGCCTCCCGGCGCCTGAAATCTGATTCGTCCGCTTCGCGGTTTTTCGGAAATGACGGGTCCAAACGGCCCGGTCAGCTGCTCCAGCCGAACGCGACCTTGTCGAGCACCCGCGAGCCGAACTTTTCCGACGACCGCGCCACTGGCTTGCCGCCCAGCGCGCGATAGAACTCGACCGCGGTTTCGTTTTCCGACAGAGCCCACACGATCAGCGATTTCAGCGAGCTCTGCGCCAGATCGCGCCGCGCCGCCGTGAACAGCCGCCGGCCAAAGCCGAGGCCCTGGTATTCCGGTCGCAGATAAAGCTCGTAGATTTCGCCGTCGTAATAGAGGCTGCGCGCGCGGTTGCGGCCGTAATTGGCGTAACCCGCGATCTTGTCGCCGAATTGCAACAGCGCGATGCGGCTGCCCTTGCGGATGGCGCTGTCCCACCATGTCGGGCCGCGCCGATTGATCAGCCGCCGCAACTCGGCGCCGGGAATGATTCCCTGATACGCCGTCCGCCACGCCTCATCATGCGCTTCTGCAACCGCGGCGGCATCGTTCGCCTTGGCGCGGCGTATTTCGATGAGGATCGTGCTCATGATGCGAAGCTCATGATGCGGCTCTCGTCTCTGTTTCAGCGCAAGGCATTTGCGCTGACGCGGCTGCTCCTGGTTCGATCAGACCAAGCAGGGCAACGCCTGCATGGATTCTTCTGTCAACTACGCTATCGATTATTACCGAAAAGACCGGGCGCCTGCCAGAATTTGCAAACAGGAAAATGCAGCTTTGCCGCGCAATCCGCGACGCTGTTGCAATCGCGTCACGGTTGTGGACTTTTTGCCGCGCTGGCCGCCCAAGCCGCAGCAAAGCCCATGCGGTTTGTGCCAAAATAGGGCGATAGGGTGATTCATCGTCGCCGACGGCGATCTGGCGAGCAAGGCGGGCGCGCTCAAACGCGCTCGGCTTCTTTGCGGTCGCTTTCTTTCCGTCTCTCGTCGCGCTTGCGCTCGTTGGGATCGAGCAGCTTCTTGCGCAATCGGATCGATTTCGGCGTCACCTCGACCAGTTCATCGTCATCAATGTAAGCGAGCGCTTTTTCCAGCGTCATGCGAATCGGCGGCGTCAGCCGTATCGCTTCATCCTTGGCGTGGGTGCGGATGTTGGTGAGCTTCTTGGCCTTGAGCACGTTGACTTCGAGGTCGTTGCCGCGCGTGTGCTCGCCGACAATCATGCCGCGATACACTTTCCAGCCGGGCTCGATCATCATCGGTCCGCGGTCCTCGAGATTCCACATCGCATAGGCGACCGCCTCGCCCTGGTCGGTCGAGATCAATACGCCGTTGCGCCGCCCGGCGATCTCGCCGCGATGCGGGCCGTAGGCATGGAACAGCCGGTTCATCACTGCGGTGCCGCGGGTGTCGGTAAGAAGCTCGCCGTGATAGCCGATCAGCCCGCGCGTCGGCGCGTAGAAGATGAGCCGCACGCGCCCGCCGCCCGACGGGCGCATCTCGATCATCTCGCCCTTGCGCTCGGCGACTTTCTGCACGACGACGCCGGCGTGCTCCTCATCGACGTCGATCACCACTTCCTCGATCGGCTCGAGGAGCTCGCCCGACGCGCCATGCCGGAACAGGACTTTCGGCCGCGACACGGACAATTCGAAGCCTTCGCGCCGCATCGTCTCGATCAGAATGCCGAGCTGCAATTCGCCGCGCCCGGCGACTTCCATCGAATCCTTCTCGGTCGACTCGGCGATGCGCAACGCCACATTGCCTTCGGCCTCGCGCAAGAGTCGCTCGCGAATGACGCGGCTTTGCACCTTGTCGCCCTCGGTGCCGGCGAGCGGCGAATCGTTGATGCGGAAGGTCATCGTCAATGTCGGCGGATCGATCGGCTGCGCCGGCAACGGCTCGGTCACTTCCGGCGCGCACAGCGTATGCGAAACCGAAGCTTCGGGAAGCCCGGCAATGGCGACGATGTCGCCGGCGAATCCTTCCTCGATCGGCGCGCGCTCCAGGCCGCGAAACGCCAGCACCTTGGTGACGCGGCCTTCCTCGATGAGGGCGCCATTGCGATCGAGCACCTTGACGGTCTGATTGGCCTTGACCGAGCCGGAGGTGATGCGTCCGGTGACGATGCGGCCGAGATAGGGGTTGCCTTCGAGAATGGTGCCGAGCATGCGGAACGGGCCGTCCTCGACCCGCGGCGGCGCGACATGGCGGAGCACGAGATCGAACAATGGCGCCATGCCCGCGTCTTTGGGGCCCGCCGGTTCGGCGGCCATCCAGCCCTGTTTGGCCGAGCCGTAGAGGATCGGGAAATCGAGCTGCTCTTCGCTGGCGTCCAGCGCCGCGAACAAGTCGAACACCGCATTGGCCACTTCGCGGGCCCGCGCATCCGAGCGGTCGACCTTGTTGATGACGACGATGGGCCGAAGTCCCATCTTGAGTGCCTTCGACACCACGAATTTGGTCTGCGGCAGCGGTCCTTCGGCGGCATCGACCAGGACCAGCGCGCCGTCCACCATATTGAGGATGCGCTCGACTTCGCCGCCGAAGTCGGCATGGCCCGGCGTATCGACGATATTGATCCGGGTGTCTTTCCAAACGAGCGACGTCGCCTTGGCGAGAATGGTGATGCCGCGCTCGCGCTCGAGATCGTTGGAATCGAGCGCGCGCTCGATCACCCGCTGATTTTCGCGGAACGAGCCCGATTGCTGCAACAACCGGTCGACCAGCGTGGTCTTGCCGTGGTCGACATGGGCGATGATGGCGATATTGCGCAGATTCATCGGATTTCTGAAATATGACGGGCCCCGAAGGGCCCGCGACTCGCGCTTGGTATATAGGCAGAGACGGTGGCGAGGCAATCGGCGCCGAACCGCGGTTTAAATCAGCCCTCAACCGGGGCGCGATTGGGCCTCGGGCCATTTCCCCGTTACGGACGCCACGCCAATTTCACGATGGGCACGGGGACGCGCTTTCAATCTCGATCGTCAAGAACCGCTTCGAAAATGTCGCTGAGCGTGATCGCCGCCAACAGGTTACCAGCCAAGACGGATGGCGACATGCGCAGGTGCTCGGCTTTGCGATGAAATTCCACAAAGAGCGGCGCTGGCATGTGCACCACGAGGTCACGAATAGACGGCGCCGATGTGCGCCCTAGTTTGCTTCCATTCGCTCGCCCCCGGCGCGTTATGCGAATTTTGTGACGACAACAGAATGCTCTGACACTGGCCGCTGTCGAGCCTATGGCCCGAGCCATTTCGGGCGAAGAGCGGCCATTTTGCGCCATCTCCCGTATGCGACCAATGTTTAGCGGTGTGAATACGTTGCGATATCTAGGCATCGCGGCTCTCCCACTGCACACCCCGTGCGTCGCGGAAAAACTGCTGTGAATTAAACAGTTTTGGCCGCGCGAGGTTCCGCTGATCGCGTCAAGGAACCGGGATTTGAAAGCAAAAAGTGATATCGCTTGGATCGGGAACCGATATCCTGATTTGCACAGATTGCTGTCCGCTTTACCCCACGAGCCGAGATTGACTGACGCGCTTCGCGCTTTCCGCATTCGGGGAGTGTCGCGGGCCGACAATCGGTATCGCTTGTATCGCCGTCGCCAGGCGTTCGTCGTGTTGACGCGACTGGCGCCGCGCCAGGCCGTCGACGCATCCGGCGAGGGATCGGTTGGCGGCATCAGTATGCGGAATACGTCAGTCCCTTTGCCGACTCAGGAACGACTCGTCAGCGATAGAGTTTGATCGCATGCGATTTGCTGACGTTCTATCGGCGAGTGGCGCGTTTCCGAAAGTGAGTTCCGAAGGCGCACAAAACAAGCCGATCTCGCCAAGGTTCGGCCAAGTTATTTTCGTCGCGTGTTGCGCTTGCGTGACGGCCATCCAGTGCCCGACTCGACTAGGTTGTCAGCTATGACGGTTTGGACTCCGCGAAAAAGTGGTCAATTGCACGAAGCGAGGCGAAAATGACAATCCTGATCATTCTCATAGCTATATCCGGTGTCGCGCTTGGCGCGATCGGTGCCGTGTGGGCGCAGGATTACTGGCGTCAGCGCACAGCGCCGCGTGAACTGAAGTCGATCCTGGACTGGAGGCCGACGTTGCGCATGGATGCACGTGCCACGGCCCAGGCAGAGCTGGCCGAGGACGACAACGTTCCGGCCAGCTGGACGCTGCAGGCTGAGGAAGTCCGGCTTGTTGAGAGCGTCAGCGGCTACCCGCATCTTGAGATTCGCTGGCGTCCGGCTACTCGCCGCGAGGTGCGTGACTTTATCTCGACGTATCAGCGAAGCAGGTCCGACGAAATCAAGGAGCGTATGAATAAGCTCTATGCCTCAGAGGTAAATGTTGGCTACTTCAATGCTCTCAAGCCCGATGGCAGTGAGCGCATGTTAGCATTGGCCGAGAAAGACGGGGGAATGGGAAATCACATTGAGGCGGCGGCTGGCGATGAACCAGGCGATGCTCGCGGAATGTTGTCGCCTCCTCATTGATCGGCGCACCGGTTGGCGAGTGTGCGCTGAGGACAAGCACCGATGTCCGTTTTGCCCTCAAAGCGGACATCGGCCAAAGCGGACATCGGCCAAAGCGGACATCGGCGCCGTGCTGCGAAATGCCCGCTCTGCGCCAAAAGCAGAATCTGAGCCCGCGGTCGCCCGCGCTTGGTTCACTGAATTGAAGAGCAGTTGCTTTGGCGATAACGAAGTTCAGCTTGTGTTTTGGCTGCGTCAGCGTCCAACTCTTGTTTTGCAATTTCATCATACGCACGCGTCGAACCGGCTTCGTACATCTGACCGACCACAAAGTCTGTCGATACCCCTCGTATAAACGCCGACATCTCACTTGTGGGATCGTCACGGCTTTTGAGCCCCTCCACGTAGTCGCGTCCCGCCTTTAGGCCGATCTGAAACAGCCGTTGCTGCTCTTTGCTATCGTGAAACAGGGACGCATAGGTGGAGCACCTGAACGCGGCCGACATTTTGTCGCCGACGGCGACT
>JBQCCX010000217.1:0-9697 GCA_051961815.1 Xanthobacteraceae bacterium | reverse complement strand
TGTTCGTGCCCGAAGAATTCCTCAACATCCCGACCCACGGCTCGATCCAGTACCATCCGTCGCTGTTGCCGGCCTATCGCGGCGCCAGCGCGATCAACTGGCCGATCATCAAGGGCGAGAAGGAAACCGGACTGTCGATTTTCTGGCCGGACAATGGGCTCGATACCGGCGACGTGCTGATTCAGAAAAAGACCCCGATCGGGCCGGCCGACACGCTTGGCACAGTCTATTTCGATCGGCTGTTCCCGATGGGCGTCGAGGCAATGCTGGAGGCCGTCGACCTGGTCAAGGCCGGCAAGGCGCCGCGCATCAAGCAGGATGAGTCAAAAGCGACTTACGAAGGCCGCTGCGGAGCTGACAACGCCAAGATCGACTGGGGGAAGCCCTGGGAACAGATCGATCGGCTGATCCGCGGCTGCAATCCGGCGCCGGGCGCCTGGACTTCGCTTGACGGCAAGCAGGTCAAAATCTTCGACGCCAAGCCGCTGCCGGCCAAAGATCCGAAAGGGATTGCCGGCAAGCTCGGCGAAATCGTCGCCATCGAAGGCGACGGCTTCACGGTCGTCTGTGCCGACGGCCGCTTCAAAGTCTCGCGCGTGCAGCCCACCGACGGCAAAAAGATCGACGCCGGCGAGTGGGCGAAGTCGGTCAATCTCGCTGTTAAGGCGAGGTTTGCGTGAGGCTACCGTGCCCTTTCGGTCCGCCGTCGTTCCGGGACGCAAGCGATGCTTGCGGGCCCGCAATCCATAATCCCTGCTGCGGGCTATGGATTCCGGGTTCGCTGCTCCGCGGCGCCCCGGAATGACAATTTTCCTCTCAGATTCGGATTGCCATCATGCCCGCCTCGCAACATCAATCGCCAAAAACCGATATTGAAATTTCCCAGGCCGCGAAAAAACGGCCGATCCTCGACGTCGCGCGCGAGCGCCTTGGCATCGCGCCCGAGAATCTTGAGCCTTACGGCCATTACAAGGCCAAGGTGTCGATGGATTTCATCAATTCGCTGCAGAAGAGGCCGAACGGCAAGCTGATCCTGGTCAGCGCGATCAACCCGACGCCCGCGGGCGAGGGCAAGACCACCACCACCGTCGGATTGACCGACGCGCTCAATCACATCGGCAAGAAGGCGATGCTGTGCATCCGCGAGCCGTCGCTCGGCCCGTCATTCGGCATGAAGGGCGGCGCCGCCGGCGGCGGCTATGCCCAGGTGGTGCCGATGGAGGACATCAATCTGCACTTCACCGGCGATTTCCACGCCATTACTTCGGCGAACAATCTGCTCGCCGCCTTGATCGACAATCACATCTACTACGGCAACACGCTCGGCATCGACGCGCGCCGTGTCGCCTGGCGTCGCGTGCTCGATATGAACGACCGGGCGCTGCGTTCGATCGTATCGTCGCTTGGCGGCGTCGCCAACGGTTTCCCGCGCGAAGACGGTTTCGACATCACCGTTGCCTCCGAAGTGATGGCGATCTTCTGTCTGGCGCGCAATCTCGACGATCTGAAAAATCGGCTCGGCAATATCGTCGTTGCCTATACCCGCGACCGCAAGCCGATCCGCGCCAGCGATCTCAAAGGCCAAGGCGCCATGACCGTGCTGCTGCGCGAGGCGCTCGCGCCCAATCTGGTGCAGACGCTTGAGGGCACGCCGGCTTTCATCCATGGCGGCCCGTTCGCCAATATCGCGCACGGCTGCAATTCGGTGCTGGCGACGACCACCGCCCTGAAACTTGCCGACTATGTCGTGACCGAGGCCGGTTTCGGCGCCGATCTTGGCGGCGAGAAGTTCATGGACATCAAATGCCGCAAAGCCGGCATCGCGCCCGATTGCATGGTGCTGGTGGCGACGATCCGTGCGCTCAAAATGCACGGCGGCGTCAAGAAGGAGGATCTCAAAGCCGAGAACCTCAAGGCGCTCGAAGCCGGTATGGCCAATCTGCAGCGGCACGTCGAAAATGTGCAGAAATTCGGCGTCGTGCCGGTGGTCTCGATCAATCGCTTCTCCGCCGACACGCCGGCGGAAATCAAGCTGGTCGAGGAAAAGTGCAAGGCGCTCGGCGTCGAAGCGCTGATGGCGGACCACTGGGCGATGGGCGGGGAGGGCGCCGCCGATGTCGCGCGCGCGGTCGTCAAGATCGCCGACAGCGGCAAGAGCAAGCTCAAATTCCTCTATCCCGACGAGATGCCGCTGTTCGAAAAGATCCGCACCATCGCCAAGGAAATCTATCGCGCCAAGGATGTCACCGCCGACAAGGCGGTGCGCGACCAGCTCGCTAGTTTCGAGGCGATGGGCTACGGCAAATTCCCGATCTGCGTTGCCAAGACCCAATACAGCTTCTCGACCAATCCCGACGCCAAGGGCGCGCCGGCCGATCACGTCATCAATGTGCGCGAGGTCCGGCTCTCGGCGGGCGCCGAGTTTGTCGTCGCGATCTGCGGGGAGATCATGACCATGCCGGGTCTGCCCAAGGTGCCGGCGGCGAATTCGATCGATGTCGGGCCGGATGGCCGGATCGTCGGGCTGTTCTAAGGACGCGGCGCCGCGGCCGAATTTGCGCGGAACGCGAAAACCAGCACAGGGGGATTGAGGTCGCCGCTGCCGTCAATCGAGCCGCAACGGCGACCAGCGCACGGCGGCGTGAAATAAAGCGGCGCGAACGCGGGTGACGGCGTGCGGCTCGCCGAACAAACGCAGCGTTTCTTTGCCGTCGCCTTGCACGATGACGATGTCGGGGGTCTGCTCGCCATGTCGCGACCTGACACGACTGCCCATTTGCTCGGCAAGGTGGTCGATCTCGGGATAATCAAGGAGATCGTCAAGCACGCGCACGACGTGAATAACTTTGCGCGGATGGTCGCGCACCGTGGCATAGGCGAGCTGACGCATCGTTTGGCGAGGCGGATCGGCAAACAAGTGACGCTGCCTCCTTCTGATCACGAAGGAAGCAGCGTCACCTGGATGGGATCACTGGAACAGCGCCGCCGCGGATTTCAGCGTGATCCAGACACCCCAGGCGAGAGGGATGCCGACGAATGCCCAGAACAGCGCCGCCTTGGCGTCGAGCCCGCCCTTACCGATTCCGAACGAACCGTGCGGCATCGCCATGTCGCTCTTGGCGCGCGCGGCCTGCAATTTGGCGACTTCGTCCGCGCTCATGTACCATTTTGGATTGACCGGCTTGACCAGCAAATTGCAGATCAGGCCGACGACGAGCATGCCCGCCAAAATGTACAGCGTGTAATCGTAAAGATGATTTCGCGGTACGCCGGCGGCGAGCTGCGCCTCGCGGATATAATTCACCACGACTGGGCCGATGATGCCGGCGGTCGACCACGCGGTCAGCAAGCGGCCGTGAATGGCGCCGACAAACTGCGTACCGAACATGTCGGCGAGATAGGCGGGTACCGTGGCAAAGCCGCCGCCATACATCGACAAGATGATGCAGACGGCGCCGACGAATACTGCTTTCGAGCCAGCATTTGCGGACCACGGCATCAACAGATAGCAGACGATGCCGAGCACGAAGAACGTGTAATAGGTGTTCTTGCGGCCGATGTAATCGGACAGCGATGCCCAGAAAAAACGGCCGCCGATATTGAACAGTGACAGCAAGCCGGCGAAACCGGCGGCAATCCCCGCAATGAGGACTTTCTGGTCGCCGCTGAGTGCGTTGAAGCCCAGTTCGGGATGTCCGATCAGCTTGCCGCCGAAGATCTCCTGCAGCATCGGCGACGCCATGCCGATGACGCCGATCCCCGCCGAGACGTTTAGGCACAGCACCCACCAGATCAGCCAGAATTGCGGCGTCTTGTGCGCATCCTTCAGATGCACATTGTGCTGTGAGATCATGGAGTTGGTGGCCGCCGGCGGCGTCCAGCCGTCGGGCTGCCAGCCGGCCGGCGGTAGCCGATAACGGAAGGCGCCGATCATCATAAAGCAGAAGTAGATGGCGGCCATCGCCAGGAATGTCTGCCAAACGCCGACATCGGTTGGCGTCCTGAAATTGTTCATCAGCAAGTTGGCCAGAGGTGCGCCGATCATCGCGCCGCCGCCGAATCCCATGATCGCCATGCCAGTGGCCATGCCGCGCCGATCGGGGAACCACTTCACCAGCGTGGACACCGGCGAAATATAGCCGAGCCCGAGTCCCAGGCCGCCGATCACACCGGAGCCAAGCCACAGCAGCCACAATTGGTGGCCGATCACGCCGATCGCGCCGAGGACGAGACCGCCGCACCATAGGATTGTAGCGGCAACGCCGGCTTTGCGGGGCCCAGCGCGCTCGACCCATCCGCCGAACATTGCTGCAGATATTCCAAGGAACACGAAGAAGAGGGTGTACATCCAGCCGAGGCTGGCGACCCGCCAGTCACACGTCGTGGTGAAGAGTTCGGTGACAATCGATATGTCGGGGCAGGACTTTGAAGCGGTCAGGCCAAGCGCCCGCGACAGCGGCAGCCAGAAGACGGAAAATCCGTAGGCCATGCCGATACAGAGATGAATGCACAGCGCGGCGGGTGGTACGAGCCAGCGATTGAAGCTTGCCGTCGCGATGATGCGCTCGCGATCCAGGATGCCCGGCTTCGCAGCTGTAACAGGCATGGCTCGATCGAACGTCGTCGTCATCCTCGCGTCTCCCTGGGAAAATTTTTGTAATGCGCCGCAGATTTCAAAGTGTCGGCAGTGATTGATGGAATCAATCGCGCGATGCCTATCAGTCGATAGGAGCTTCAAATTTCGCTATAGCGAAAGGCTATGCCATCGCTCGCGAGAATTTCCTGCGCAGCAAACAGCCGCCAAGCTGCTCACGCGAGACTCTATTTTAGGTGAGTGACTTTCATCTAATCGGCGAGCGAAAGCGCAACGCGCCGCGCTTCGGCGACCAGCGCCGTCATCAGCGGCGTCATTGGTTCGCGGGCCGGGACGACGAGTCCGATCGTGAAGCTCGCTTCCGGTTCGACAATAGGGATCGCTCGCAATACGTCGGTCAGCCCGAGCGTCGTCGCGAGCTGCGCCGGCATCACGCTCGCCCAGCGGCCGGTGCGGACATGCGAGTAAAGCAAAATCATCGAGTTCGATTCGAGCGTCGGCTGCGCATTGCCGCCGGCCTGCACGAGCAACCGCTCGATGATGCGCCGGTTCTGCATGTCGGGGGTGAGCAAACACAGCGGCACCTTGGCGACTTCGGCCCAGGTGACGGTGTCGCGATCGCCGAGCGGGGCGTCCGCCGATGTCAGCAACCGGTAGCGTTCGCGATAAAGCGGAATTTGCGTGACGCGGCCGACCGGCTCATTGTCGAGATAGGTGACGCCGGCATCGACTTCGAGATTTTCCAGAAGCGCAAGCACCGTCTCCGAGGTGCACGAGCGCACGGTAAATTTGACGTCAGGATGGCGCTGGCGATAGGGCGTCGTCAGCGTTTCGATCATCGCCAGCGTCGTCGGAATGGCGGCGATGCGCAGCTGCCCGGACAAGCCATGCCGCAGCGCATGCACCTCTTGCCGCATCGCTCGCGCATCGCCGACGATGCGGCGCGCCCAATCGAGCACCCGCGCGCCTTCCGGCGTAAAATCCTGAAATCGCGAGCTGCGATTGATCAGAAGAACACCGAGCGTATCTTCCAGATACTTGACGCCAGCCGACAATGTCGGCTGCGTGACACCGCACGCATCGGCGGCGCGGCCAAAATGTTTTTCGCGCGCCAAAGCCAGCAGGAATTCGAGCTTGTCGATCAAGGGCGGTCCCTTTGCCGCAACCAGGGCTGCCGCGAAACCGAGCACGCTTTGCTGCGGTTGCCCCTTCAAGAGCGGCGCAGTTGATTGAAAAATTTATGGCTAGTCAATATTTTAATAGATGTTTTCTATTGAACAATTCGTACTGGGGGCTTGTTCGCGTGGTTTTCTTCGGTTTTTTCAGTTCCTGAGGCAAGGATGAGCGCGACCGACCTGCCGTCGACCATATTACCTGGCAGCCGCGATCAAGGACGCGGCCGCCGCGCCCCGCGCACGCCAAAAGGCCGCCAGGTCGATCCGCAGGCGCGCGAAGATGTCCGCGCCCTCCTCGGCGACCGCGAGCGGCGGCGCGACCTGCTCATCGAGCACTTGCATCTCATCCAGGACCGGTACGGTCATCTCTCGGCCGCCCATCTCGCCGCGTTGGCGGCCGAGATGCGGCTTGCTCTCGCCGAGGTCTATGAGGTCGCCACCTTCTATGCGCATTTCGATGTGGTGAAGGAAGGCGAAACGCCACCACCTGCAGTGACGGTGCGGGTTTGCGATTCGCTGTCCTGCGCGCTCAATGGCGCCGAGCGGCTTCTCGCCGAATTGCCGGCTAGCCTCGGGCCAGGTGTGCGCGTCGTGCGTGCGCCGTGCATGGGCGCCTGCGATCGCGCGCCGGTTTGCGCGGTGGGTCACGTTCAGGTCATGGCGGCCGATGCCGGCAAAGTGGCTGCGGCCGCCGCCGATAAGCCGCACCCGCATGTGTATCCGACGCCGACGCCGTTCGAGGCCTATTGCCGAAGCGGCGGCTATGAACTGCTCAAGGCCTGTCTTGCCGGCACGCGTAGCCGCGACGAGATCATCAAGATCGTCAGCGATGCCGGTTTGCGCGGCCTCGGCGGCGCCGGTTTCCCCACCGGGCGCAAATGGTCATCGGTGCGCGCCGAGCCGGCGCCGCGCCTGTTCGCCGTCAATGCCGACGAAGGCGAGCCCGGTACGTTCAAGGACCGCTTTTATCTCGAGCGCGATCCGCATCGCTTCATCGAGGGCATGTTGATCGCGGCCTGGGTGGTCGAGGCCGCCGACACCTATGTCTATATCCGCGACGAGTATCCGGAAGTGCGGCTCCTGCTTGCGCAGGAGATCGCCAATGCCCAGCGGGCAGGGCTCGCCAAGCACAGCAGGATCCATCTGCGGCGCGGCGCCGGCGCTTATATCTGCGGCGAAGAATCCGCGATGATCGAATCGATCGAGGGCAAGCGCGGCTTGCCGCGGCATCGTCCGCCCTATGTCGCTCAGGTCGGCTTATTCGGCCGGCCGACGCTCGAGCAGAATGTCGAGACGCTGTTCTGGGTGCGCGACGTTGTCGAGCGCGGGGTCGATTGGTTCACCTCGCAGGGCCGCCATGAGCGCAAGGGCTTCCGCAGCTTTTCGGTCTCGGGCCGGGTCAAGAATCCCGGGGTCAAGCTCGCACCTGCGGGCATAACGGTGCGCGAACTGATCGACGAATTCTGCGGCGGCATGGCCGACGGCCATCGCTTCAAGGGCTATCTGCCGGGCGGCGCCTCCGGCGGCATCCTGCCGGCGTCAATGGCCGACATCCCGCTCGATTTCGGCACGCTGGAAAAGCACGGCTGTTTCGTTGGGTCGCACGCGGTTGTGATTCTGTCGGACCAGGACGATATGAAAGCGGTGGCGCTCAACCTGATGAAGTTCTTCGAAGACGAGAGCTGCGGCCAATGCACGCCGTGCCGGGTCGGCACCGAGAAAGCGGCGCAGTTGATGGCCAAAGGTCCATGGAATGCAGCGCTGCTCGACGAGCTCTCGGTGCTGATGCGCGATGCGTCGATTTGCGGATTGGGCCAGGCGGCGCCGAACCCGTTGCTGTGCGTGTTAAAGTATTTTCCGGACGAACTGACCAGACCGCTGGGACATTGGTAATGCACAAAGCATTTCCCGTCACCCTGAGGTGCGAGCGGAGCGAGCCTCGAAGGGCGACGGCCGCATCCTTCGAGGCCCGCGCTGCGCGCGGGCACTTCAGGATGACGATCGCAGAGGATAAGCGATGAGCGACGATCAAAAACCTGCCGGTTACGGCCACGACAAAAAAGGCGCGGCCGGCGGCGCGGTCAAGAACGAGGGCCGCGTGCATGTGATCCATACCGGGCCAATGCAAGGCGTTGCCGATCGCGGCAGCAAGCCGACCGAGCAGACCTTTACGATCGATGATCGTGAGATCGATATCCGCCCTGGCGAGACGATTTTCCGCGCCGCGCGCCGGCTCGGCATCAAGGTGCCGCATCTGTGCTATTCGCCCAAGCCCGGTTATCGCCCTGACGGCAATTGCCGCGTCTGCATGGTCGAGATCGAAGGAGAGCGGGTGCTCGCCGCAAGCTGCATCCGCACGCCGTCTCCCGGCATGACGGTGCGCACGCAGACCGATCGCGCCAAGACGGCGCGCAAAATGGTCGCCGAGCTTCTGCTCACCGATCAGCCGGCCCGTGAGGCGGCGCACGATCCGGATTCCGAATTGTGGAAGATCGCGACCCGGCTCGACCTCGCGCAGGGCCGTTTTCCAAGGCGTGAAACGCCCGGACCGGATCGCTCGCATCCGGCGATGGCGGTCAATCTCGACGCCTGCATCCATTGCAATCTGTGCGTTCGCGCCTGCCGCGAAGTGCAGGTTAATGACGTGATCGGCATGGCCGGCCGCGGCCATGGCGAAAAGATCGTGTTCGATTTCGACGATCCGATGGGCGCCTCTACCTGCGTCGCCTGCGGCGAATGCGTGCAGGCCTGCCCGACCGGGGCGCTGATGCCGGCAACCTTGGTCGATGCGCGCAATGTCTTTGCCGCCAAGCCCGACCGGGCGGTCGACAGCGTCTGTCCCTATTGCGGCGTCGGCTGCCAGCTCACCTATCACATCAAGGACGACAAGCTCCTCTACGTTAGCGGCCGCGACGGCCCGGCCAACGAGAATCGGCTCTGCGTGAAAGGCCGCTTCGGCTTCGACTACGTTCACAATCCGCAGCGGCTGTTAAAGCCGATGATCCGCAAGGACGGCGTGCCGAAAATTCCGCACGAACAAATCGATCCAGCCAATCCGTGGACGCATTTCCGCGAGGCGACCTGGGACGAGGCGCTCGATCGCGCCGCATCGGGCCTGAAGAAAATCCGCGATCGCGACGGGCCGCAGGCGCTGTCCGGTTTCGGCTCGGCCAAGGGATCGAACGAAGAGGCCTATCTGTTCCAGAAACTCATTCGTACCGGCTTTGGCACCAACAATGTCGATCATTGCACGCGGCTGTGCCACGCCTCCTCGGTGGCCGCGCTGATGGAGGGGATTGGGTCCGGGGCGGTCTCGGCGACCTTCAACGAGTGCAAGAATTCCGAAGTGATTTTTGTGATCGGCGCCAATCCGACCGAAAATCATCCGGTGGCTGCGACCTATTTCAAGCAGGCGGCCAAACGCGGCGCCACCCTCGTTGTCGCCGATCCGCGCGGCCAGGCGCTCAAGCGCCACGCCACCCACATGCTGCAGTTCAAGAACGGCACCGACGTCGCGCTGTTGAACGGCATGCTCAACACGATTGTCGCCGAGAAGCTCTACGACCAGCAGTACATCCAGACCTATGTCGAAGGCTTCAAGCAATTTGCCGACAGCATCAAGGACTACACGCCCGAAGAAATGGCGCCGATCTGCGGCATCGAGCCCGATGTCATCCGCACGGTGGCGCGCAAATTCGCTCGCGCCAAGGCGGCGATCATTTTCTGGGGCATGGGCATCTCCCAGCACACCCACGGCACCGACAATGCCCGCTGCCTGATCGCGCTGTCGCTGATCACCGGACAGATCGGCCGGCCAGGCACCGGGCTGCATCCGCTGCGCGGCCAGAACAACGTGCAAGGCGCGTCCGACGCCGGGCTCATTCCGATGTTTTTCCCCGACTACAAGTCGGTAGAAGATCCGCAGATT
>JBQCCX010000216.1:0-9697 GCA_051961815.1 Xanthobacteraceae bacterium | reverse complement strand
CGCGGGGACGAGCGGATTTGCCTGCGAACCGTGCGCGAGGGTGACCGTTATGCCTCGGCCAGCTTGTCCGGCCGGGTTTCCGGCATCAAAAGCCAGACCAGCGTAAAACCGGCGAGCGCGATCACCGCCAGACTGCCGAACGCCGCCGGGCTGCCGAAGCGATCGGTCAAAAGACCAGCGAAAGTCGCGCTCAGCGACGCCCCAATTCCAGTAGCGGTGCCGAGAATGCCCTGGCCAAGGTTGAAATGGCCGGTGCCGCGGGTGAGGTCGGCGACCACGAGGGGAACCATCACGGCAAATACCGAGGCGGTGATGCCGTCCAGAATCTGCACGGCCAAGAGCAGTGAGGGGTCGGAGATGAGGGCAAACAACAGGCCGCGGATCGGCAGCGCGGCGAAGCCGATCAAAAGGAGCGGCCGCCGTCCCCAGATTTGCGCGCGCACGCCCACCCATGGTGAGAGGATCGCGACCACGAGCTGCGGCACCACGATGCAGGCGGCGATAATCAGCGTCGCCCACTGCGCCGATTTCATCGTCACCATACTGCCGACCAGCGGCAGCATGGCTGAATTGGCAAGATGAAACAGAAGGAGGCAGCCGGCGAAGATCAGTAGCGGCCGGTTTTGCATCAGCGCGCCGGGCCGGATTCGCGTCTTCCTTGGGGCGTGACGCGGCGGCGCGCCATGCGCGCGCTCCGGATCGATTTCGTTTTCGGCGATCAGGCGCAAGGCCAGCAGCGCCGGGATGAGCAACAGCACGGTGACCACGAACACCGCGCGGGCGGAAAGAAAATAACCGCATGCGCCCATGGCTGCAGCGGCGAGCCCGTTGCCGATCGAAGCAAAGCGGGCATTGCGGCCGAGTCGCTGGCCGATCATCGCGTGACCGACAAGGCCAAGGCTGATCGCGGCGATCGCCGGACCGAGCACACAGCTCGCCGCCGCGTGCAGGATCGCCGCGCCAAATACCGCCGGGAAAATCGGCAGCGCTGCATAAGTGAGCGCGCTGACGCAGATCGCCGCGATCGCAACGCCGGCAACAAAACGTTCCGAACGAGCGGCGTCCACAATGGCGCCACCCGGCATTTGTCCGATCAGCGAAACGAAACCTGAGACCGAAAGAATGAGACCGATATCGACCTGGGTCCAGCGCTGTGTGGTGAGATAGACCGAAACGAATGGACCAAAGCCGGTCTGCACATCGGCGACGAAAAAAACGAACCAGTCGAGGCCGCGCAAGCTCCGCCGCGACGGCGCCGGCGGCTCCCGGCTCGGCCCGGTTGCCGGCGGGACGACCTGCGGGGGCGCTGCCGCCGGCTCTGGCGGCGGCTCCGGACGCTCGGCGATGCGACGAGAAAGACCTGCGCGCACAATGCCTCTCCAGCAATCGTCCACGAAATCCCGGTTCGATTTCGCGCGCGCGCATAGGCGCGCGCGTCACTCAAACGGCAGTGGCTCGAGCTTGCCGAGCGCACCCAGAATGACGATGGGTTTGCCCTCTTGGTATTCAGGCGCCGCCTTGACCTGATCGCGGGTAAGATCAAGCGAGATTTTGGCATTTGGCTGACCTGGCGGCGGAAAGTGCAAGGCGCTCCAATCCACAGCGATTTTCCGGCTGCCGACGCCGAGGAACCCGCCAAAATCGATCACGGCGGCGCGGACGCGGCCGCTATGATCGACGATCACATCGACGATGCGGCCCATATTTTCTTCGGCGGCGCCAAGCACTTGGCGGCCGAGAATACCCTCGACCTCGTGATTGTTCAGCACCGTCACCGACGGCGGTTCCGCGGTTCCGGTCGAGGCGTGATCGGTGGGGGCACCCGGTGCAGGCGCTTGTTCATCCTCCGAAGCCACGGCCAACGTGATCAGGGCCAAAGTGACGCTGGCCGCGAAAAAAACGGCAGCCAATCTGGCCAATTTCACGCTTGTGGCGTCCATGACGGTTCCAATGGAACTTCACTCAGACAAGCCGCACCGGGTCGGTGGGTTCCGCGGGAAGCCCGGCGCGCGCCGGACAAGCTGGGCAAGATCACGTTGAAAATACGACCGAGACGCGGATGTCGCCGCTGATCCGAGGCGTGTCGAGCGACACCGTCTCGCCATGGCGCCGCACCCGCAAGTCCACGCTCGATGCGGCGAGCTGCAAGTCGTGCAGCACGACCTCGTCGAGGAATTCCGGCAGCCGCGGATTGCGCAGCCGGATCTCGCATTTGAACGGGTCGAACTCCAGCCCCAGACAGGCTTCGAGCAGGCTGAACGGCGTGGCGCTCGCCCAGGCTTGCGGCGAGCAGGCAACCGGATAGAGCGTCGGGCCGTGTCCGCGCTGGCGCTGAAAGCCGCAGAACAATTCCGGCAGGCGGCGTTGATCCATATAGGTCGCGGCGCTGAACAACCCGCCGAATAAAGTCTCGATCGGATGCTTGGCTTCGTAGCGCGCCATGCCGAGCGCGATCAGCGCATTGTCGTGCGGCCAAATCGAACCGTTGTGGTAGGACATCGGATTAAACCGCGCCTCGCCGCGGGCGACGGTGCGAATGCCCCAGCCGGAGAAAAAGTTAGGCTGCAGGAGGCCGGCGGCGATCCGCGCGGCACGATCCGGCGCGGCAATTCCGGTGAAAAGAACCTGGCCGGCGTTCGAGGTGCGCACGCGGCACGGCCGCTTTTCACCGTCAAGCGCCAGCGCGTAAGTGTCGAGATCCGGACACCAGAATGCCGCCTCGAAGCGTTCGGCAAGGCGCGCGGCCTCGCTATCGAGCCGATCCGCCGCAAAATCGAGGCCGAGCCGGCGCGCACAACGCGCCGCCATACGCTTGGCGGCATAGACATAGCCTTGCACTTCAACAAGCGCGATGGCGCCTTCGGCGAGACGGCCGTCGGCATGAAAGACCGCGTCATGCGAATCTTTCCAGCCTTGATTGGCGAGGCCCTGTTCGCTGGCGCATTGGTACTCGACGAAACCATCGCCATCCGGATCGCCCGGTCCGTCGATCCAGCCCAGTGCCGCTTCGATCGCCGGCCACAGCTCGATAATGGTCTCACGGTCGCCGGTACGCTCGGCATAAAGTCCGGCGAGCAGCACGAACAACGGCGTCGAATCCACGCTGCCGTAATAGAGGCCGAACGGCACTTCGCGCAGCGCCGCCATTTCGCCGCCGCGCATCTCGTGAAGAATCTTTCCGGGCTCGGCATCGGCGAGCGGATCGCGCTTGGTCGCCTGAAAGGCGGCCAAGCGGCGCAACACGCCGCGCGCCACATCCGGTGACCACCACAGCATTTGCAAGGCGGTGATCAAGCCGTCACGGCCGAATGTGGTCGAATACCAGGGGATGCCGGCATAGGGATAGCGGCCCTGCGGCGTGTCGGTCAGCAGCATTCCCAGATCGGCGGCGGAGCGGCAGAGGATTTCGTTGAAACGGTCATTCGAGGTCTCGACGGAGGTGCGCGCACGGGTCGCCTCGCGCACTTCGCGGCGTGCGGTGATCAGGCCGCGCATGAACGGCAGTGGCCGCGAGTCGGCGCGATTGCAGCTGACCGTCAGAAACAGCGGCCGCATTTCGCCTGGGCGAAGATGCAGATGATAGACGGCGGCATTGGTGTTGAGCCGATCGGGCGCCGGATCGAAATCCAGCGCGGTCTGCCGGGCTTTGCCGTCCAGTCCCTCATACGAGAGCAGGACGCGATTGCCGTCCAGCACCGTCGCGTGCGCGGTGCCGCGCCGCTCGCGACGCGCGCCGCGGACCTCGAACAAATCGGCAAAATCGTTCTCGAACAGGATCGTCAGACGCAGATCGATCGGCTGATCGCCGTAATTGCGCAGCCCAAGCCGCTGATAGGCGGTATCGCGCCAGATAAAGATGGTGCGAAGGATATGGACGCGATCCTTCTCCAGCACGATGCGCTGGTCGTCGATCAGATCGGGATTGGTCAAATCGACAAAAAATGCGGTGTTGTCGTCGCGAAGATTCGAGCCGAGCAAGAGCGGCGGCCTGTTGTTGAGCAGAACTTCAAGCCGCGACAGGTGCCGGGTGTCGTCATGGAACAGACCGGAGGAGCCGACGAAGGAGGTGCCGATATCGCCGCGGATATCGAGGACGAGAAAAGTGTCGCCGTGTTTGAGTGCGCGCGGCGGTCCCGCCGGCTGGGTTGCGGTAATGGTGAAGGCTGCTTCCGGCGGCACTTCAGGCGGAAACGCCGGTGCGGTTTTCGCGCCGGATTGTCCGGTGATTTTGGCGGCGCCCTTGCGGGCCTTGCCGGCGGGTTGAATCGACATATTCGGTGAATTTAGCCGGCTTGAAAGATGCGGCTCAGTTGATTTTCTTTTATGGGCCAGCGCTGCGGATGACGTCGATCACGCGCATGCTGACTGGATCGACCACCACTACATTGTCATCCACCGTGGCGTATTTGAGGTCCGGGACCGACAAATCGTCGCTCCGTGCCGCGTCCGGCAACGCCAGCAGCACCGTCGAGCGCGGCACCGTTGCCCCGACCGTCAACGGGATCCCGGCGGCCGATGTGCGCAGCCGCTGCCGCGAAACCGCGGTATAGATGGCGCGCTTTTGTGCCGGACTGAGCGCGACATGCGGCACAAGCCGCGCCGGAGCGCCGTGCGCCTCATCGGACCCGACGGCCTGAGCCGCTGGCTGGGGCACCCGCACCATAAGCGCCAACACAGCGGCAAGCATGGAAATCGGCAAGGCGATACGGCCGGTCATGCAGGACTCCGATCTGGCTCCGATGGGATGGGCGGTACCCCGATTTGCGTACCCTCTGGGCAGCGAACGCACAGAGGGCGCACTGGTTCATGCGGCGCGCAAGAAATTCCGCCGAATGGCCGGACCAGGACTTCGCGACGTATGCGCGAAACGCGCCAGGAGCTCCGATCGGGCCGGCTTTCGAGCGCCCGGCATGCCGCTGCGGCAGTCTGGCGCGAACCGGTGGCATGGCTCTGGCATAATGTATTATGGTGGGCTATGAATTGCCTCGTAGGGCGCGCGGTGGCGCGGGTGGGGTGCGAAGCGTCCGTTGCGAGCGTGCTCAATGTCTTCAGGTGTGCACCGTCTGTCAGTAGCCAGAAGCGGCGCCAAACACGATGCGATGCGCGACGTTGCCGCTGCTGGCGATGATGCGGCGAAAACAACACGGCCGCGCCTCGAGCCGATCGATACCTCCTTTAGCTTCAAGAACCGCGCCTATGCCGCGCTCAAATCGGCGATCGTCGGCATGGACGTCTACGGCAGCCGCAACGAAATTCGCCTCGACGAACGCAGCCTTGCCGAGCAGTTCGGCATCAGCCGCACTCCGGTGCGCGAGGCCATGGCGCAGCTTGAGCGCGAGGGTTTTGTCCGCTCGGTGCCGCGGCGCGGCGTCTACGTGGTGCGCAAATCCAGGCGCGAGGTTATCGAGCTAATCACGGCGTGGGCCGCGCTCGAAAGCATGGCGGCGCGGCTGATTACTGTAAACGCCAGCGACGAGGAAATCGCGTCGTTGCGGCGCATGTTCGCCACGTTCGACAATGGCGAAATCCGCGAGCATCTCGACGAATATTCCGAGATCAATATCGAATTTCACCAGACCATCGTCCGGCTGAGCCGCAACAGCGTGATCGTTGCGCTGGCCGAGAACCTGTTCACCCATATGCGCATGATCCGCAGGAAAACGATCGGCGAAAAAGATCGCGCCGACCGTTCGATTCGCGATCACATGCACATCATCGAAGCTTTGGAAGCGCGTGACACGGCTCGCGCCGAGACCTTGGTGCGCGATCACGCGCTCGGTCTCGCCGACCACGTCGCCAAATACGCCGATTATCTGGAGTGAAGTAAAGGGCGCGGGGCGATCGCTCACCCGCGGACCGGACGCAACGACAAGATACAGGGAGATTCGCCATGGCTGAGGCCGCAGTAAAAACCCAACCGGAAACCGCCGCGGCAGAGCGCGAGTTGACGGACGGCTTTCATCTCGTCATCGAGGCGCTCAAGCTCAACGGCATCGAAACGATCTACAACGTGCCGGGCATTCCGATCACCGATCTCGGCCGCATGGCGCAGGCCTCGGGCATCCGCGTCGTTTCTTTCCGGCACGAGCAGAATGCCGGCTATGCCGCGGCGATCACCGGCTTCCTGACCAAGACGCCCGGTGTGTGTCTCACCGTGTCGGCGCCGGGCTTTCTCAACGGGCTCACCGCGCTCGCGCATGCCACCACCAACTGCTTTCCGATGATCCTGATCTCGGGCTCGTCGGAGCGCGAGATCGTCGATCTGCAGCAGGGCGACTATGAAGAGATGGATCAGCTCGCGGTCGCCAAGCCGTTGTGCAAGGCGGCGTTCCGCGTGCTGCACGCCGCCGATATCGGCATCGGCGTGGCGCGGGCGATCCGCGCCGCGGTATCCGGCCGTCCCGGCGGTGTCTATCTCGATTTCCCGGCGAAGTTGTTCGCCCAGGTCATCGATGCCGAGGCCGGCGGCAAATCGCTGGTCAAGGTCATCGACCCGGCGCCGGCGCAAATTCCGGCGCCCGAAGCGGTCAAGCGCGCGCTCGATGTGCTCAAAAGCGCCAAGCGTCCGTTGATCATCCTCGGCAAAGGCGCGGCCTATGCGCAGGCCGACGATCAGATCCGGGCGCTCGTTGAAAAAGCCGGCGTTCCGTTCCTGCCGATGAGCATGGCCAAGGGCCTGCTACCCGATACCCATCCGCAATGCGCAGGGGCGGCGCGCTCGACGGTGCTCAAGGATTCCGATGTCGTCATGCTGATCGGAGCACGGCTGAACTGGCTGTTGTCGCACGGCAAGGGCAAGGCCTGGGGCGAGCCGCATTCCAAGAAATTCATCCAGATCGATATCGAGCCCAAGGAAATGGACTCCAATGTCGAGGTCGCCGCTCCCGTGGTCGGCGATATCGGCTCATGCGTCGACGCGCTGCTCGAGGCCATGGGTGCGAAATGGCCGGCGGCGCCGAACGACTGGATCGACGCGATCAAGAACAAGCGCGAAGAGAACGTCGCCAAGATGGCGCCGCGGCTGAGGAACAATAACTCGCCGATGGATTATCACGGCGCGCTCGGTGTGCTGCGCACCATCGTCAAGGAGCGTCCGGACGCCATCGTCGTCAATGAAGGCGCCAATGCGCTCGACCTCACGCGCGGCATCGTCGACATGTACCAGCCGCGCAAGCGGCTCGATGTCGGCACCTGGGGCGTCATGGGCATCGGCATGGGTTACGCGGTTGGCGCCGCGATCGAGACCGGCAAGCCCGTGCTCGCGATCGAAGGCGACAGTGCGTTCGGTTTCTCCGGCATGGAGATCGAAACCATCTGCCGCTACAAACTGCCGGTCTGCGTCGTCATCTTCAACAATGACGGTATCTATCGCGGCACCGACGTCAATCGCGGCGGCGGCTCCGATCCGGCGACCACGGTATTCGTCAAAGGTGCGCGCTACGACAAGATGATCGAAGCTTTCGGCGGGGTCGGCGTCAATGCGACCACGCCGGACGAGCTTAAACGCGCCGTCAACGCGGCGATGGATTCCGGCAAGCCGACGCTGATCAACGCGGTCATCGACCCGGCCGCTGGCAGCGAGAGCGGCCGCATCGGCAATCTTAACCCGCAAAGCGTGCTGCGGAAGAAATAAGGCGTGTGGTCTTAGAGAACGCAAGCCCAGCATCGAGATCGAGGAGAGGAAACAATGGCAAGGCGCAAGCAGGCAACCAAGAAAGTCGCGAAGGCAAAGTCGAAAGCGGCCAGGGCCAAATCCGCGACGAAGACCAAAAAGGTAGTGAAGCTCGTGAAAAAGTCGGGCAACGGCAACGGACTGCCACGCCCGAGCAGCAAGCCATGGGGGCATGCGGGCAGGGCGCTCGATGGCGTGCGAATTCTCGACTTCACCCACGTGCAGTCCGGGCCGACCTGCACCCAATTGCTCGCCTATATGGGCGCCGACGTCATCAAGATCGAACGACCGGGCGTCGGCGACATCACGCGCGGACAATTGCGCGACGTGAAGGGCGCCGACAGCCTCTATTTCACCATGCTCAATGGCTCGAAGCGCTCGATCACCATCGATTCCAAAAATCCCAAGGGCAAGGAGATCCTCGAGCGGCTGGTCAAATACTGCGACGTGCTGGTGGAGAATTTCGCGCCTGGCGCGCTCGATCGCATGGGACTGACCTGGGAGCATGTCCACAAGCTCAATCCGCGCATGATCGTCGCCTCGGTGAAGGGCTTTGGCCCCGGCCCGTATGAGGACTGCAAGGTCTACGAGAACGTGGCGCAATGCGCCGGCGGCGCCGCATCGACGACGGGCTTCCGCGAGGGACCGCCGCTCGTCACCGGCGCACAGATCGGCGATTCCGGCACCGGACTGCATCTCGCGCTCGGCATCGTGTCGGCGCTTTATCAGCGCATGCGCACCGGCCGCGGCCAGCGCGTGCTCGCCGCCATGCAGGACGGCGTGCTTAATCTGTGCCGCGTCAAGCTCCGCGATCAGCAGCGGCTCAACAAAGGGCCGCTGACCGAATACAGCCAGTACGGTGAAGGCGTCTCCTTCGGCGTCGCCGTGCCGCGTGCCGGCAACGATTCCGGCGGCGGCCAGCCGGGCTGGATCCTCAAATGCAAGGGCTGGGAGAAGGATCCTGACGCCTACATCTACTTCATCACCCAGGCGCCGGTCTGGGGCGCGATCTGCGACGTGATCGGCAAACCGGAATGGAAAACCGATCCGGACTATGCCACGCCGCCGGCGCGGCTGCCGCGGCTCCGCCAGATCTTCGACACGATCGAAAGGTGGACGGAAACCAAGGACAAGTTCGAGGCGATGGATATCCTCAACAAGTACGATATTCCGTGCGGCCCGATCCTGTCGATGAAGGAAATCGCCGAGGAGAAGTCGCTGCGCGCGACCGGCACGGTGGTCGAGGTCGATCATCCGACCCGCGGCAAATATCTGACTGTCGGCAATCCGGTCAAACTGTCGGATTCCCCGGCGGACGTGCGGCGTTCCCCGTTGCTCGGCGAACACACCGACGAAATTCTGCGCAAGGTGCTCGGTTATTCCGAGAAGGAGCTCGCGCAGATCAAATCGTCGGGCGCGATCACGCCCCCGGACAAGCCGGCGAAAGCCGAGGCGGCGTAGCGGCTATTCCCCTCCCCCTTGCGGGGAGGGGTTGGGGTGGGGGTCACGACGTGATGCACGAGCAAGCACGATGATGGTTTCTCAGCATCGCCTGTGAGTCACCTCGCTAGCCCCTCCCTAGCCCTCCCCCGCAAAGGGGAGGGAACATTCAAGTTTTTGAAGAGGAATTTCGAATGCGCATCGTGGTTCATGGCCAGCAGGCCTTCGGCAAAGCAGTGCTCGAAGCGCTGCTCAAACGTGGCGAGAACGTCGTCGCGGCCTACGTCGCGCCGGAACGCCCGGGCGCCAAGGCCGATCCGCTCAAAGAAGCGGCCCTTGCCGCCAAGCTCCCGGTCCATCAACCCGACTCCTACAAAAAGCCGGAGGTCTGGGATGAGTTCAAAGCGCTCAAGCCCGATCTTCAGGTCATGGCCTTTGTCACGTTGTTCGTGCCCGAAGAATTCCTCAACATCCCGACCCACGGCTCGATCCAGTACCATCCGTCGCTGTTGCCGGCCTATCGCGGCGCCAGCGCGATCAACTGGCCGATCATCAAGGGCGAGAAGGAAACCGGACTGTCGATTT
>JBQCCX010000215.1:0-4873 GCA_051961815.1 Xanthobacteraceae bacterium | reverse complement strand
AGCGGCGGGGTGAGCGCGCCGACATCCATCGCCTGGGTGGTGACGTTGAGCAGGTGCGACAACAGCCGGCTGATCTCGTGATAGAGCACGCGGATGATCTGTGCGCGCTTCGGCACTTCCAGCCCGAGCAGGCGTTCGATGGCGAGACAGAACGCGTGCTCCTGGGTGACCGGAGCGACATAATCCAGCCGGTCGAAATAGGGCACCGCCTGCAGATAGGTTTTGTATTCGATCAGCTTTTCAGTGCCGCGATGCAGAAGGCCGATATGGGGATCGACCCGCTCGACCACTTCGCCGTCGAGCTCCAGAACCAGCCGCAAAACACCATGCGCCGCCGGATGCTGCGGCCCGAAATTGATGGTGAAATTGCGCGGTGCCGGTGCGGTCTCGGCCATCACGCCACCTCGGCAAGTTTCGCGATCTTGGCGGCCAGCCGCGCATTGAACTTGTCCCAGGCGACGACGAAGCGCTCGTGGCGGCCTTCGCCGATCAGATCGAGCCCGTCATGCGCCTTGACCTTGAAGCCCACGCGCGGCCCGATGACCGCGACGCATTCGACATCGACGGTCACCGTCATTCCAGGCGGCGTTGCCGCGAGATGACTGACGTCGACATGGACGCCCAGGCTGCCTTCGCCAGGATCGAGATGCGGCGCCAGCAATTGCGTGCACGCCCATTCCATCAGGACAATCATGAAGCCGGTGGCAAACACCTTTGGCATCGCCGAAATTTCGGGCGATTCCGGGTAAGTGTAGGGAACGGTCTTGTTCTCCGGCACCTTGTAAGCGAAGCGATGCGTCTGTCCGGCCTTAAGCGTCGGCTTCATTGTCAGGTGCCCTTCGCGCTCGCTTTCTCGTCGCCAGGCAGGCCGTAGTCGGTGCCTTCCCACGGCGAGAGAAAATCGAAGTTGCGGAATTCCTGCGTGAGCCGGACCGGTTCGTAGACGACGCGCTTGAGCTCGTCGTCGTAGCGCACCTCGACAAAGCCCGTCAGCGGGAAATCCTTGCGCAGCGGATGTCCCTCGAAACCGTAGTCGGTGAGGATCCTGCGCATATCGGGATGTCCGGTGAACACCACGCCATAGAGATCATAGGTTTCGCGCTCATACCAATCGGCGCTGGGAAATACTTCGATGACCGAGGGCACCGGCGTAGTCTCGTCGGTTTCGATCTTGATCCGGATGCGCGCATTATGCTTGGGCGACAGCAAATGATAGCCGACATCGAACCGCCGCTCGCGGCTTGGCCAATCGACCGCGGTGATGTCGATCAGGCACCAGAATAGGCAGCGCTGATCGTCGCGCAAGAATCGCAACACCGGGACGATGTCAGAGGCCTGCGCGGTCAGCGTCAGTTCGCCATAGCTGAGTGCATGGCCGGTCACCGAGGGACCAAGCGCGCCAGCGACGGTTTTGCCGAGCGTGTCGAGCGTCTCGTTCATTTTCAACGTTCAATCGTCGCGGTACGGCGAATCTTTTTTTGCAACAACAGCACGCCATACAACAAAGCTTCCGCGGTCGGCGGACAGCCCGGCACGTAAATGTCGACTGGCACGATGCGGTCGCAGCCGCGGACCACCGAATAGGAATAGTGATAGTAGCCGCCACCATTGGCGCAGGACCCCATCGAAATCACGTAACGGGGTTCCGGCATCTGGTCGTAAACCTTGCGTAGCGCCGGCGCCATTTTGTTGGTTAGCGTGCCGGCGACGATCATCACGTCGGATTGGCGCGGCGAGGCACGCGGCGCGAAGCCGAAGCGCTCGGCGTCGTAGCGCGGCATCGACATTTGCATCATCTCGACCGCACAGCACGCGAGACCGAACGTCATCCACATCAATGAGCCGGTACGCGCCCAGGCGATGAGATCGTCGGCGGCGGCGACGAGAAAACCCTTATCCGCGAGTTCGCTGTTGACCTGCGCGAAAAACGGATCGTCGCCGCTGGCCTGACCCGTGCGCGGATCGATAATTTTCCCTCGCGGGGTGACGCGTGCGGGTTCGCTCAATCCCATTCGAGCGCTCCCTTCTTCCATTCGTAGACGAACCCGACGGTGAGCACAGCCAAAAACACCATCATCGACCAAAAGCCGTAGACGCCGAGTTGGCCGAACGCCACCGCCCAGGGAAACAGGAAGCTGACCTCAAGGTCGAAAATGATGAACAGGATCGCGACCAGGTAGAAACGCACGTCGAATTTCATTCGCGCGTCGTCGAAAGCATTAAACCCGCACTCATAAGCGGAGAGCTTCTCCGGATCGGGCTGCTTGTAGGCGACCAGGAAGGCAACGACGAGAAGCGCAAGGCCGATCACCGCCGCCACGCCGATAAATACAATGAGCGGCAGATAGGCGAGCAGCAATTGAGTCAGGGATTGACTCATATTGAACCCTTCCGGCGGGCAAATTATGGACACCCACCATATAGGGAAGGTGTCCGGCGCGGCGCTATCCCGCGTGCAACGGACATGCGCCGATTTGCCCCAAAATCAAGCGGATTCGCGCTACAGGCCGGATGCCGCGACCCTTAGCGCAGCGCACAAAAAGGTGCAAGGCAGATGCAGGTCAGCCGGTGCATAGCCAGTGCCGCCGCAATGCGCGATGACGGTCCTCGCGTCGCATTCCGCTGCTGCGCATGTTACGCTCGCCCGAGACCATCGCGACGTCTCGCGCGCAAGGTGTCTGCCGCGGGCAGCACCGCGACAGCGACAATCCCAGCCAATCCCACAGGTGAACGATGAACGACGTAACGCGGGCCACGGCGATCCGTGGCGAAGAGCATTGGACGACAAAAGACGGCGGCGTGAAGTTGTTCATGTTCGAGAAGTGCGCTGGCGATGCCAGCGGCGCCCCCGGCACGATTCTGTTCGTGCATGGGTCGTCGATGGCGGCACAGCCGACCTTCGATCTGCAGGTCGAGGGCCGGCCGGATTCATCGGTCATGGACTGGTTCGCGCGACGCGGCTTCGACTGCTGGTGCGTGGACATGGAGGGCTACGGCCGCTCGACCAAGGATCGCGACAACAATGCTCCGATCGCACAGGGCGCCGACGATTGCCTGGCGGCCGCAACTTACATTCGGGAGCTCCGCGGCAAGCGGCCTTTGCTCGTCTACGGCATTTCGTCCGGCGCGCTCCGGGCAGCTTTATTCGCGCAGCGGCACCCGCAGTTCGTGGCACGGCTTGCACTCGACGCCATGGTGTGGACCGGCGAAGGTTCGCCGACGCTGGCCGAACGCAGAAAGAAACTCCCGGAGTTCAAAGCCAAGAACCGGCGGCCGATCGACAAGGCGTTTATCCATTCGATCTTCGACCGCGATCATCCCGGCACCGCCGAGGAGGCAGTCATCGACGCCTTCGCCGACGCCGTCACCGAACTCGACAATTCAGTGCCGACCGGCACCTATGTCGATATGTGCAGCAAGCTGCCCGTGGTCGATCCGGAAAAGATCACGGTGCCGACGCTGATCATGCGCGGCCAGTGGGACGGCATTGCCAGTTTCGAGGATCTCGTCGCCTTCTTCGCCAAGTTGCCGAATCCCGACAAGCATTTTGCAGTGATGCCCGGTATTTCGCACGCGAGCTTCCAGCAGAAGAATTATGCGCTCGTTTATCACATCCTGTGGGGCTTTTTCACGCAGCCGGCGCCGCTCTATCGCGGGTGACGCGGCCAACCGACCTGCGGCATCTGAACCTTTGACGCGTCCACCTCGTTGATACAGAGACAAATGTCCGGGAACGAGCGCGCAACAAAGGCATGAGATACGGCGCCTTGATTATTGCCGTCCCGCTGAGCGTGGCGATGCTGGCGGCGCCAGCCTCGACCACCAGCGCGGCATCGAGCCACCACCGTAGCCATTCGCACCGGCAGGCGAGCGTCCCCACGGCGCAGCCGCAGGCGCGCATCGCTTGCACTCCCGCGGGCTGTCAGCCGATCCCGTCCGGATGCGTGCCGGTGCCGGGACGAACCTTGAGCGGGCTGCCGACCGGCTATGACGTGGTGGTCTGCGGGCCAGGTGTTCCGCCGCTGCGTTAGGCCGCGACTTGCCTAGCTTCTCCGCCGCCGAGAGCGGAACTGAGCAATTCGTCACAATCAATTGAAAAATAACGATAATGGCGGGAGCGACGGGGCTCGAACCCGCGACCTTCGGCGTGACAGGCCGACGCTCTAACCAACTGAGCTACGCCCCCGCGGGCGCCGTCGGCAATTAAGGCTGGGGCCGTGCCAAGTCAAGGATTTAGGGCCTAAACACACAATTTCGCAGCGCCTTAAGCTTGCCACAGAGCCGAACCAGATAACGCGGGAATGCAGAAAACATCGGTGGAATCGGCAAAATAGCGTGGTCAGCCGCATCCGAATCGTTTAACTGCTTCGGCGTGAGCGGCGCTTTTGTTGCCACCGCTTTATTAGGAGGGACACATGGCCAGTAAACCAACCGCGACGACCGTGACATTGAAGCATCTCGCTGCGAACCTGGCGGAAGACAACGAACTTTCGAAGAAGCAAGCCGAAGCCATTCTCGGCGGACTTGTCGGCAATATCGTCAAGCATCTGAAAAAGGGCGAGCGCATCCGCATCGGCGGCTTGGGCATTCTGCAGGTGAGGAAACGCGCCGCACGTATGGGCCGCAATCCAGCAACCGGCGAACCGATTCAGATCAAGGCCAGCAAGAAGGTCGCGTTCCGCGCTTCCAAAGAATTGAAAGAGGCGATCTGATCACCTCCTCGCGCTGATCCGAATTTCGGATCTGGCGTCGCTCACCACCCGCGCGCCGTCGCAAAGACAATTGCGGCGGCCGCGGGTGTTTTTATTTGGGTGATTACTAATCACAGCCGTTTCTTCGCAAAGGCTCTACCCGATGCGGACTTGAGATATTT
>JBQCCX010000214.1:0-8262 GCA_051961815.1 Xanthobacteraceae bacterium | reverse complement strand
CGCTGTCGCTGAAACTGGCGAGCCGCGCCTATGTTTTGGAAAATGGCCGGGTGAGCTTGACCGGCACCGGGAACGAATTGCTGGCGGACGACCGGGTCCGCAGCGCTTACCTGGGATTATGATCGGGGGATTATGATCGGGCGGTGGCCCGCTCAATGCGCCGGCCGGCGAACTTTGTCCATCAGCATCGCCAATGCCCCGACGCGTACGCTCAACGGTGCGTTCGGGAAGGCCTGGCGGACGCGATGGTAGACTTCCGCTGCCGTGACCGATTCCTCGTCGGCAAGCGCCGCGGCCATGGCGCGCGCCATTTCGGCTTCCGAGCGGCCGCTGAGCGGCGCGGGGACCATCGTCACTTCGCCTAGCGGAAGCGGTTGTTTGAGACGCAAAGTGATGCGGTGGGCGGCGCCCATGGCGGATCTCCCGGTCCTTTAAGCCCCCGTTCAACGCCGCCACCGCGGTTCCGGTTCCATTGCCATTTTCTGGCAGCGTTAATCGGTCAGCATCCCCGGCGGCCGGTTGCAAGTCCCGGCCCGGCGCGCGCATGGCAGGCCGTGCCACTTACCGCAAAGGATCGCCGATCGCGACATGCAGGGTACCGACGCGCTCGATCTCGCATTCGATCTTGTCGCCGGCGACCGTGGCGGCGACACCCGAGGGCGTGCCGGTCATGATGATGTCACCGGCCGCGAGCTCAACCATTTCGGACAGCTTGGAAATGATCTCGGGTACTTTCCAGATCATCTGATCGAGATTGCCGTCCTGGCGTACCTCGCCGTTGACCTTGAGCGTGATGCGGCCCTTGTCGGGATGGCCGATCTCCGCGGCGGCGCGCAGCGGACCGCAGGGCGCGGAAGCATCGAATGCCTTGCCGATCTCCCAGGGCCGCTTGATGTTGCGCGATGCGATCTGCAGATCGCGCCGGGTGAGATCGATGCCGACGCCGTAGCCATAGATGCAGTTCGGCGCCTGTTCCGGCTTGATATTGCGGCCACCGCTTTGCAGCGCCACCACGAGCTCGACCTCGTGGTGCATGTCTTTGGTCAGCGACGGATAAGGTACCGTGCCGCCGTCCGCAACGATGGCGTCCGGCGGCTTGGCGAAGAAGAACGGCGGCTCGCGGACGTCCTGTCCCATCTCCTTGATGTGTTCGATGTAGTTGCGGCCGACGCACCATAGCCGCCGGACCGGAAAATATTTGCCGGTGCCGGCGACCGGAATTACCGCCTGCGGCGGCTGCGGAATGACATAGGTCTTGCTGTCAGTGCTCATCGTTCTTCAAGTTGCTGGAAGAGAAAATCGGCGGAATAGACGCTCCGCTTATAGCGCCATAGCCGCGCCGTCAATCGAGCTTCGCCGTTAAACCGACGAAGCTGCGATCGGCTCGGGCTCCGCCAGTGGCGGCGACTGCTCCCTGAGCTGCAGCCGGTGGAATGATGCGTAGCGGCTGCCTTTGCGCAGCAGCTCGTCGTGGCGGCCGGCTTCGACCACAACGCCGTTCTCGACCACCAGAATGCTGTCGGCATGCATGATGGTGGACAGCCGATGGGCAATAACCAGCGTGGTGCGGCCCTTGCACAATTCGGTCAACGCCTCCTGGACATGGCGTTCGGATTCCGAATCCAGCGAGGCGGTCGCTTCGTCCAGCAATATGATCGGGCAATTTTTGATCAGCGCCCGGGCAATGGCGATGCGCTGCCGCTGCCCGCCGGACAGCTGCAAGCCGTGTTCGCCGACCGGCGTGTCGTAGCCGGCCGGAAAGCTCATGATGAAATCGTGGGCGTGAGCGGCCTTGGCGGCGCCGAGGATTTCGGCGTCGGATGCGTCAAGCTTGCCCAATGCGATGTTCTCGCGGATCGTGCCGCGGAACAAATGCACGATCTGGCCGACATAGGCGATCTCCCGGCGGAGCGAGCCGCGCGAAACCGCCGCGATGTTTTGACCATCGATGAGGACACGGCCGCTGTCGGCATCGTAGAAGCGCAACAGCAGATTGAGCACGGTCGACTTGCCGCCGCCCGATGGCCCAACAAGTGCCGTCACCTTGCCCGGCTGGGCGACAAAACTCATGCCGCGCAGCACCGGGGTGTGCTCGCGATAGGAAAAATCCACGTCGGCAAATTCGATGCGCGCGTTGGTCAGCTTCAGCGGCGGCAGATTCTCGTCGTTCGGCTCGCCCGCGGGGTTGTCGATCACCTCATAAAGCACACGCACGCCGACCAGGTTGTTGTTGAGATCGATGTTGAGGCGAGCGAGCCGCTTCGCTGGCTCATACGCGAGCAGAAACGCGGCCAAAAACGAGACGAAAGCGCCCGGTGTGGCGCCAGTCTCGATGACGCGATAGCCGCCGTAGATCGTGGCCAGCGCGACCGCAAAGCCGCCCAGCATTTCCATCAGCGGGCTGGCGCGATTGGAGACCCGGGCCATTTTGTTGGACTCGTGCTGCACGTCAGCGACGCTCCGGTCCAGCCGGCGCCGCATCTCGTCTTCCAGCGCAAAGGCCTTGACCATGCGCAGGCCCTGCAACGCCTCCTGCATAGTCTCGATGATGCGGGTGCCGCCGGTGAATTGCATGCGCGCGATATTGCGCACCCGGCGAATGAGCTTGCGCAGGACAAAGAATGCCGGGGGCGCCATCACAAAGCCGATCAGGGCCATGATCGGATCCTGAACCACCATGACGATCGTCAATCCGATCAGCGACATCAAATCGCGGCCGATCGCGGTGATCAGGAGATTGATCACCTGACTGACCGCGGCGGCGCCGGTGGTCAGCCGCGCAATAAATTCGGAAGAGTGCCGATCGGCGAAAAAGCCGATGTTTTGCTGCAACAGCTTGTCGAACAAACGCCGCTGATTGCCGGCAATGATGCTGTTGCCGATCCAAAACAGCATGACGGCCGAGCCATAGGTCGCAAAACCCTTGGCAGCGAAGATCGCGATGGCAACGACGCCAATGACGACGATGCCGTGGAAATTGTGATTGACGTAAGCTTCATTGGTCATCGTGCCGAGCAGATACGCCGTGAGCGCGGTGGCCGCGGCGGTAATTCCCATCAGCAGGAAGGCCACGGCATAGCGCGGCCAATAGGGAAGCGCTTCGTCGAGCAGAAGGCGGCGCACCAGCGCATAGGTCGAATAGCGCTGCGAATCGTCGGCCACGCCGGTTGTCATGCCCAATCTTACCCCCCGCTGTCGCGATCGCGCGCAGTCTAGCGTTGCATGCCCGGATAGTGTGGAGTTTTCAAGGGAGTTTCAGCGAAGTCGCGGCCCTGCCTGCCGTGCGGGAACCGGGCGATGAGCCGGCGTTCCCAGCCGATCGCATCGGCGACAATCGTTGAAAGATCGGCAAATCGCGGCTGCCATCGCAGAATATCGCGGATGCGCTGGCTCCCCGCGACGATGCGAGCAGGATCGCCGTGCCGCGGCGGGGCCGTTTCCACCGCAAAATCGGTTCCGGCAACGCGCTTGACCGCATCGATCACCTCGCGGACCGAAAAACCGTGGCCATAGCCGCAGTTGAGGGTCAGCGGCGCGCCGCCGGCGCGCAGGTGGCGGAGCGCCAGCGCATGTGCGGCGGCCAGATCGCTGACGTGAATGTAATCGCGGATGCAGGTTCCGTCCGGAGTTGGATAATCAGTGCCGAAAATTTCGAGCTTCGGGCGCAATCCCAGCGCGGTTTCTGCTGCGACCTTGATCAGGTGCGTGGCTGCCGCGCTCGATTGGCCGGTGCGGCCGTGCGGATCCGCGCCGGCAACGTTGAAGTAGCGCAAGATGACGTGGCTCAGTCCATGGGCGCGGCTTGCGTCGCGCAGCATGATCTCAGTCATCAACTTCGACCAGCCATATGGCGAAATCGGCACTGTCGGTGCGTCTTCGTCGACCGGAACGGTGGCCGGATTGCCGTAGACCGCGGCCGTCGAGGAGAAGATGAAATGGCGAATGCCGCATTGGACTGCGGATTCGATCAGCGCGCGCGAATTCACGGTGTTGTTGCGATAGTAGCGCAGCGGATCGCGCACCGAATCCGGTACCACGATCGAAGCGGCGAAATGGATGATGGCGTCGACGTCGTGCTCGCGAAATAACCGCGTGAGAAGCGCCTGGTCGCCGCTTTCGCCGTGGACAAAGGACGCCGCCTCGGGAACCGCCCAGCGAAAACCGGTGGACAGGTCGTCGAGCACGACGACGCGCTCGCCGGCATCGAGCAATTCGCAGACCATTTGGCTGCCGATATAGCCGGCGCCGCCAGTGACCAGGACCGCCATCGGTGCGACCTATCGCAGGAGTCTTTCCTGTCTCAATATTTCAAAGCCGGGTTCGGCCGAATTGCTCTATGCGGCCGGAACGAGCAGCGCGACGGCCTGGCGAACCGCCACCAGGACCTGATCGGGCGGAATGTCACGCATGCAGCGGTGATGGCCGAGCCGGCAGACCGGCTTATGGCAGGGCCGGCAATCAACCTTGCTCTTGCTCTCGATCGTCGCCGCAAGCGGGTTCAATGGCGCCCAATGCCACGGACTGGTTGGGCCAAAAATTCCAATCGCCGGAGTTCCGAGCGCGGCGGCGACGTGCAGGAGCCCTGAATCGTTCGACACCGCCGCCGCCCCCGCCGCGAGCGCGAGGATTGCGTTACGCAGATCATGCCCGGTGAGGTCTTGCGCACTGGTCTCGCCGATGATTTCGGCAGCGAGGGATTTCTCCTCGGGGCCTCCGACCACCCAGACCGAAAATCCCTCGGCGATCAAGCGGCGCGCCAGCGCCGTATAGCCGCTTGCCGGCCATCGTTTCGACGGTCCAACAGCGCCGGGTGCGAGCACGACCACCGGCCTGCTGTCGAAGGCTAGTCCGTGCTCGCGCCGCCAGTTTTCAATCTCTGCACGTGCGATATTGAGCTCGGGCAGTGGCCAGCCGGCCGGCAAATCGGTGTGCGGCGGCAGCGCCAATGCAGCGCAACGGTCGACCATGCGCGGCAATCTTCGCTCGCCATGGCGCAGGTCATTGAGAAGCCCGAAGCGCATCTCACCGACGAAACCGGTGCGCTCCGGGATTCCCGCGAGAAATGGCGCCAAAGCCGATTTCCAGGTCCGCGGCATGACGAGCGCGCTGCCGTAATTTTCGCGCTTGAGCCGGCGCGCCAGCGCCAGCTGGTCTTTCAGCGCGATCCGGCTGCGCGGAAGATCGACCACAATCGCACGCCGCAGCCCCGGCATGTAATCGGTGAGCGGTGCGCACAAGCGCGTCGACAACACATCGACCGGCCGATCCGGGAATCGCGCATTGAGGAGTTTGACCACCGAATGGCAACGCACGAAATCGCCGATCCACATATAGGGGACGACGAGAATGGGACTGCTTTGGATGCCGGGATTCATTCTGCCGATGGTTGCTGCAGTTTAGCCGTCGTGTCCGGGCGATTGCCACAGCGATAACACGTCTGTTCCGCGATCGCGCTAGGCGGTCACCGTCGATCCCCCGCCCGTCAGGGCTTTCCGGGGGGCGGTCGCGTGACAATAGCCCGATTTAAGCAACTGAATACAATGCGTTTTTACCGACATATCGGCCGCGAGTTGCCCGCCGGGCCAGTCTGGGGCAAAGCATTGGTGAGCGATCGGGAGGGGCCGATCGGTTCATCAAACCGGTGTTGCAGGATCGATGTTGCTGGTGACCGGCGGAGCCGGATTTATCGGATCGAACGTGGTCGCCGACCTCAATGAGGCCGGCCGCAGCGATGTCGCGATCTGCGACAGTCTCGGCAGCGATGGCAAATGGCGCAATCTGGCGCATCGGCAAGTAGCCGATTTCGTGCCGCCCGCGGAGCTGCAGCAATGGCTTGAGGGCCGAAAGCTCGACACGGTCATTCATCTCGGCGCGATCTCCTCGACTACGGCGCGCGACGGCGACGAAGTGATCGAAAACAATTTTCGATTGTCGCTGCGCCTGCTCGACTGGTGTACTGCTTCGCACACGCCGTTCATCTACGCCTCCTCTGCCGCAACGTATGGCGACGGCAAGGACGGTTATTCCGATGATTGGACACCCGGCGCTCTTAAGCGTCTCAAACCGATGAATTTGTACGGCTGGAGCAAGCAATTATTCGATCTTGCGGTCGTCGAGCGCGTTCGCCGCGGCGACAAGCTGCCGCCGCAATGGGCCGGACTGAAGTTCTTCAACGTGTTCGGGCCGAACGAATATCACAAAGGCGAGATGATGAGTCTGGTCGCCAAGCGATTCGATGCGGCGAAGACCGGCAAAACGATCCAGTTGTTCAAATCGCATCGCGACGGCATCGCCGACGGTGAGCAGAAACGCGATTTCATCTATGTCGAGGACGCAATCGCGGTGGTGCGCTGGCTGGTCGAAACGCCGGCGGTGTCGGGCATCTTTAACGTCGGCACCGGCGTGGCGCGCAGCTTTCGCGACCTGATGCAAGCAATGTTTGCCGCACTCGGCCGGCCGCCGGCGATCGAATATATCGACATGCCAGCCTCGATCCGCGACAGCTACCAGTATTTCACGCAAGCCGAGACCGAAAATCTGCGCCGCGCCGGCTATAATGCGGACTTCATGCCGCTCGAAACCGCGGTGAAACGCTACGTCGACTGTTATCTCGATCGTGCCGATCGCTATCGCTGAGCACGGTCGCGGGGGTCCAAAACTTCGTCGGCCACAGAGATGTTCGATTTTGATGAAGCGCTGAAGCTTGTGCCGAAGCAGACCATACTCTGCGTCGGCGATCTCATGCTTGACGATTTCGTCTACGGCGAGGTGAGCCGGATTTCACCCGAAGCGCCGACGCCGGTGCTGGCGGTCGCACGCAGCGAAATAGAGATCGGCGGCGCCGGCAACGTTGCCCGCAATATCGGCGCACTCGGCGCGCATTGCATATTCGTCGGGCTGATCGGCAAGGACGATGCGGCACGTACGCTGGCGGACGCATTCGCCAAGCTTGAGGGCTCGGTCACGCCGCATCTTGTCATCGAAGCCGGCCGCCATACGACCCGCAAGGTGCGCTTCGTCTCCGAACATCACTCGGCGCATCTGATCCGTGCCGATTGGGAGACGGCGCGACCGGCGACCGCGACCAGCGAAACGGCGGTGATCGCGCATGCCGAAGCGGCAATGCCGCATTGCGGCGCGGTAGTGCTGTCCGACTACGCCAAGGGCGTGCTCACCCCGCGCATCATCCGCGCCATCATCGATCGCGCGCGCCAACTCGGCAAGCCGGTGATCGTCGATCCGAAGAGCCACGATTATAGCATTTACCGCGGCGCGACGATGATTACGCCAAACCGGCAAGAGCTCGGCGTTGCCGTGCATCGTCCGGTTGCCACCGAGGCCGATATCGCCAAAGCCGCGGCCGAGCTCGCCCGCATCGTCGACAGCGAAGCGGTTTTGGTCACGCGCAGCGAGGAGGGGATGACCCTTCACCTCGCCGGTCACGCACCGCTTCACGTGCCGGCCTATCCGGTCAAGGTGCGCGACGTCTCCGGCGCCGGCGATACTGTCGCGGCGGTCATGGCGATCCTGTTGGCGATGAAGGCCCCGTTCGAGGCGGCGATGCGGGCCGCCAATGCGGCGGCCGCGGTGGTGGTCGGCAAGCGCGGCACGGCGACGGTGACCTTGACCGAGTTGCGTCACCGCATTCTGCCCTCGGCCTCGCTCGCACCCGAGGACAAGATCGTGTTTGACTGGGGAATGCTCGACGAGCGGCTCCGCGACTGGCGGCGGCACGGCCTGCGCATCGGCTTCACCAATGGCTGCTTCGATCTATTGCACCGCGGCCACGTCAAGCTTTTGGCCGAAGCCCGCGCCGCTTGCGACCGCCTCGTGGTCGGCCTCAACAGCGACGCCTCCACCGCGCGGCTCAAGGGTAAGGGACGGCCGCTCAATCCGGCCGAGGGCCGCGCCGAAGTCCTTGCCGCGCTTGAAGCGGTCGATCTCGTCGTCGTGTTCGAGGAGGACACGCCGCTGGAATTGATCAAACGGGTGCGGCCGGCGGTGCTCGTCAAAGGCGCCGATTACACCCGTGATGAGGTGGTCGGTCGCGAGGTGGTGGAAAATGCCGGCGGCGATGTGATCCTCGTCGATCTGGTGCCCGGCCACTCAACCACCGCAATCGTCGAACGGGCGCGGCCCGTGAAGCAGCCGGTGGAGGACTAAAGGCAATGTCGGCCATTGCCCTCCGGCGTATCGGCGGCGAATCGTGAGCAGCGCGTCCCTCATTTCGGTTATCGTCACGACCTATAATCGCGAGGACGC
>JBQCCX010000213.1:0-7877 GCA_051961815.1 Xanthobacteraceae bacterium | reverse complement strand
AAACCTTCAAGTCATCAATCGTGACGCCCACGCCGCAAAATGCGCCATCGAGGCGCGGGATCGACGAGCCGCGCGATCTATTGAAACTCACCCCCAATGCCTGGGGTCGCGGCAGCCGCCAATTTTAATTGGGTTGACCATGAAGATTGCGAGGTTCGCAGGTCATCACCGCCAAGAGAGTGAAGCCTTATTGCTCTCTGTAGCTGGGGTGACGGCAATCATGCTGATTGCGAATGTAGTTTTGTTGATATTGTATTGAGACCGATCACTTGTCTTTGGTTGTCTGACTTGCGCGCCAAGCAATGAATGCTGCCGTTGCTTGCTCACGAAGTTCGGCCTTGCTCACTTTACGGCGTGGCTTTTTCGAGGGTTCGAGCACTGGCGTCTTGCCCTTAACATCTTCGATGCCTTGCCGCTGCATGCGGTTGCGGGCGCCTATACGCTTCCAATTGAGACCAGCCACAACGCACTCCTTTAAGCATACTCCATTGCGCGATGTGAGGAGACTAGCGGCCGGGGCTCGGTTGCGAGGTATTTGGGATTTTTAGTGCCAGGCGTGGTGACAACGCCGATCGGCGCACTTTCCAACCCCGCTGCTATGGCCGCACACATCCGGTTACAGAATGCGTCGTCCATGTCTAAGTGAGTGGCGTATGTTACGTTTAGGTGGGTTTCGTCGTCGTCGCTCATTGGCGAGGTCCCCCGACATTACGCACCCCAGCACCTACAAAGGTGCGCTCGATTTGCGGTCTTTTTGTGTGGGCGTTCGTTGTCGTGTTCGACCTCCCTGCCGCGTTATCTCCCTACATACCGTCCGGCCCTCCGGCGCCGCTCGGCCCGCCGCCGTAACCTCCGCCGCCGCCTCCGTAGTAACCCTCGTAACCTCTGCTGCCTTGATAAACTGCGCCGGCTCTACTGCTTGAGCGGCTGCGTTGTCTGGCAAATTGTAAGCCAGGATGATGTGCTTCAGCTTTCGTCTGCGCACTTCTCGCCGGACCAACAGCCGCACAGCATGCGCCGGCCGGCAGTAACAACGCTACGCCGACCAACACCGTAACGGCTTTCTTCCGATTGCTTCGCTTTTTGAGCGACAAGATAGAGCCCTTTGCTGGTGTGGCCCGGTCGCCGTTCTGAAGGGTCGGGCCACTGGCGCGACCGGCGTCTGAGGCTGGTTTCCGATCGGCCATTGTGAAAACGCGGAACAATAATGCCCGTTCCTCGCTATCACGGCTTCCGCAATAGCTCCGGCAGCCTGGCGATATTCGCCGCGATCCGCCGCGCCACGAGTCGATTGATCTAAGTCAAGAGCCCGCTCCGGTAATGGCTTAAGTAGATTCGCCGAGCCCACTGGCCGCTAAGCACGGGGGTGCGAAGTTCCGGTGGGGGCGACGCGAACTCGGCCACAGACGGTCGCGTCGCTTTTAATTATCTGATTTTGAACGCCGCAATAGCTTCGGCATCGGCGAGGGAAGGGCATGAGAAGACCGAACGCAAGTTGCTACCATTTTGCTACCCAACTCGGCAGCACAGCGCGAAACAAGGTGAAACAGAACGAATCCAGGATTTGCAGAAATCGAAATACGTCAATGCTATCTTACAAAAGACGGCACTAGCTGAAACAGTCGCCGACGAATTACAAAACCGCTGCTCTACCACTGAGCTAACCCGGCTCTTAGGCCGCAAAGAACGGTCCCGAAAGGTGGGTAACGCCTCTTTTGATAGCGCCATGCCGCCAAAGCGGAAAGCGAAAATAAGAATGACGCCGGATGATGGCAAACCGCACAAAGCCGCGGTCGGCAAAAAAGGTGCGGCCCCGGTCTCGGAAAAACGAGCCGGGGCCATTTGATGCAGGCGGTGATGCGGCGCATTCGCGCCGAAAAGGGATTGCCGGTGACCTAGCCGCAGTGCACGCCGCCATAGGGGCCGCGCCAGCAGCGCCGAGGGTAGCCCCAATGGCAGTGCCCATGGGGTCCGCGCCAGCCGCCCGGCCCGCAGCCCTGGGCGACCTTGGTCATGTTTGTCCCAGTCTCGAGCGGCGCCACCACTACGGCCGCCTGGGCTACGGTCGCGAGCAGTAACGTCGCCGCGGCCAAAAACAGGCCGCAGATGCGGAAATTGGTCATAACCGGCTCCTCATTTGATTTGTCGCCCCACTTCCAACCGAACTTGTGAACGCGTCCGTCCTGGACTGGTTCCCGGATGAGCTGCAGTCGCTCTAATTGTCAGCACGATTGTGACGACGCTTTCGTCATAGCTTGAAAAACTGACAAACCACGATTGAGGAGGGATATCGCGAGGGGCTTCATTCTGATAAGCTCGTTGCATCGCCGGCACGGCTCTGGCCCCGGCGCCGGTGACTGAGAGACCTGTTGCGCTCCCGCCTGAACGGCCAAAGGAGCACAATGATGAAGTCCCCGTCCCAATCAGCGGATCGCAAGGCCATCGACGCCGTGCACAGCGAACGATCGCGCATGCAGGCGGAAGTGGGGAACGTAATCGCGGGCGCGCACCGCACCCTCGCTCAATCGCGCGCTTTACTGGCCGAGGTCGACGCTTTTCTGGCCAGGAAAAAAACGCCGCCGTCGACCCCACACGTTTCGATCGCAAAACCCATCCGGACCGAGTCTCGCGCCAAGTCTCGACCCAAGTCTCGACCCAAGCCTCGACCCACCTCTCGCCCGGCGCGATGAGACGCGCCGCCGCTCGCGAGGCTTCGTCAAGCGTCAAACAATTCTCCGCACCGCCACGCCCCGGTCGTTGACTTTCGATCGGGATGCGCGAGCATTCCGGCATGGGGTTCAACCGGCGCAAAATGGAAGACGAGCGCCGCCGCGCGGCGGCGAAAAAGGCGGCCGAGCAGCGCGCCACTGATCCGCAGATCAGTGCGGATGCGGAGCGACTGGTCGCGGTCTGGAACGAGCGGCAGCAGCGGCAGATGCCGATGCTGTTTGCCCCGACCATCGGCGCCGCGATCGCGGCCGGCTACTGGTTTTTGTGGGTGCGCTGCCCGGCGTGCCGGACCATCAACGCCATCGACCTGCGCACGCTCGACCGGCATCACGACGCGGCAGTTACCGGTCTTATTCCGGCGCTGTCCTGCCGGTCGTGCCGGCCGAACGCGCCGTTTGCCGAGCTGGTGCGCTTGTCGCGAAAAAGCATCGCCGACGAAATGCGCGACGAGCAGCGGCGGCGCACGATCGGAGAGTAGTCCCCTAACGGCTGCGCGAACTAACCTTGTATCAAGAACTCCGCAGTAAGAAGGGGTTACGCGGCGCGCGCGAGTTCCATGGGGACAATGCGCGACACAATTTGGACGCACGCCGCGGCGACTATTTCGGCGGATTTTGGACGGCTGGGGGACGCCGGTTCATGCCCAAACAGGATCACCGGCCCGATCGCCGCGCTTTTGTCGCGTCGGCGCCTTTGGCATTGGTACGTTTCGCGTTGGTGCCGGGCGCGGCGGTGAGTCTTGCGGGCTGCGCCACGCGCCCGGCTCAGCCGGTGACCTACGGGCCGACCCAGAAGCTTGTCACCTATGTGACCCGCGAGCGGCCGGGCACCATCGTGGTCGATCCCGCCAATCATTTTCTCTATGCGGTGCAAAAAGGCGGCGACGCCGTGCAGTACGAAGTCGGCGTCGGCAAGGAAGGCTATGGCTGGTCGGGCCTGGCGACCGTCCACAACAAGCAGGAATGGCCGGATTGGTATCCGACCCGCGACATCCTCGATCGCAAGCCGGAGATCCGCCAATACATGGTGCAGCTGCAAAGCGGTTACGGCATGCACGGCGGACCCGACAATCCGCTCGGCGCCCGCGCGCTCTATCTCTGGCAGGGCAAAGTCGACACGCTTTATCGCATTCACGGCACCAACGAGCCCGCCACCATCGGCCAAGACGTCTCGGCCGGTTGCATCCGCATGCGCAATGAAGATGTGATCGACCTTTACGAGCGCACACCGGTCGGCACAAAAGTTGTCGTCCTCGCGGGCCGCTCGGCCTGATCACCGCGGCGGGATTTCCATCCGCCCCGGCATAAGCGGGGGAGGGGGAGGCGGCCTGTAGGCCGTTACGGATTTGCTTCGGATGCCACCACTTGTGGGCATCACCCCTTCTACTTGCCACCACGACCTGCTTTTGGACAATTCGACTGCAACTCTTTCATTGCGTTGCTGAGGTCTTCCAGCGGTATTACACCGCGCAGGGCAAGATTATTGTCCTTCATCGACACCGCAAGCTCCGGGACGGATTGCCACGTATTTTCGACGAGAGCAGATGCTTTCTCCGGCAGCAGGACCAAAGATCCTGGCGGTACGACGCTGGCGATGAACTCGGTCGTCGTCGAACCGGCCACGACAGTCACTTTAGGATGCGTGCGCGGTGGCAGTGGTGCGGCCAGAACGATAAGGACGTTCGTCGTTGCGCCCTCGGCACAACGAAGCATAAGTCCCGTGACGTCCTGCCCCGATGGGGTTGGGGCTGTAACTTTCAAAATTGAAATCGAGTCGGGACCGCCTGATGGATTGGGTGTCCGCGCGAGTTGCCAGGTTGCAGAAGCGGCGGGCGGCTGTTGAGGGCCAGGAGCGGCTTTTGGGTTTATTTGCTCAAGACAGTGCATCCGCATGTGTTCATTCTTGATGCGTCTGCAACCCTCCAGTTCGCTGTTTGATTTCGGTCGCTTTGCCGCTTCCTGGCAGCACGCGGAGGTTAACCAGAAGGCGCAGATTGCGCCCGCGATGCAAAATGTGAAATGAGCTCGAATGAAAAGCCTGCCCATGAATAGGACCTTCGTGCCCATCCAGGTATCTCACGAATGCGGCATTTAACCGGCACTGAAAACGGAAGAATCTTGCGCCGCTTGCCCTGAGATTTCAGGCGGCTAAAGTTTTGGCGTACGGCCTCAGGGGAGGAAGAGAATCATGTTGAAGACCTTTGCGATGACGCTGCTTGCAATTGGGGTGTCTGCCGGACCGGCGCAGGCGGCAGCTTCCTTTTCTCTCGGAATGGCGCGCCAAGGTCACAAGATACCGGGTTGCACCGTAGGCCAGCCGGCCGCCGTGACATGTGCCTGCGGTACGGCAGCTACTGGCAAACCATTGCTCTGCCAAAAGGGACAATGGTGTCACTTCCCCTTCATGAAGGTCTGTACGCCATAAAGCGTACAATCGGCACAACAGCGCCGTGGATCTTTTTTCTCGCGGTGAACGTGACTAAACTCGAGGAATGATCCTTCTTTCCTATGGTTTCACCCTTGCTGTCGGCCTTGCCATCCTCATTTTGTTGATCGTTGCGGTGACCGCAATTTGGGAAAGGCTGCACGGCGACAGGGGGCGGCGAAGCGAAAATCGCTGACGCCATAAAGAGCCGAGCGGGCGTGTCCGGCTTTCGAGCTGGGGGTCCGTAGGAGCGTTTACAGCTGCTATCATTTGAACCAGGCTCGACCGGAAGGTGGCGATGTATAAGCACATTTTAGTGGCGATTGACGGGAGCGTTACCTCTGACCTTGCGCTGCAAGAAGCCATCGACCTGGCAAAAAATCAAAATGCGATGCTTCGACTTCTTCATGTCGTTGATCTCACGCCGCCAGCCTACGTGACGAGCGAAATCACTTCTACGCTGGCGGCACAATTTCCGCTCGCTGAATATCAAAAAACATTGCAGGAGTCGGGAGAACGGCTCCTCGCATCTCGCGCCACGACCGCGCGTGAGGCCGGCGTCAGTGTCGAGACAAAACTGATTACAGTCGGAACGCTTGGGGAACGGATTTATGAGTCGATCGAGGAGGAATCCAAACGGTGGCCTGCAAATCTTGTCGTGATCGGAACCGAGGGGCGGCGAGGGTTTCAGCGTCTGATGATCGGCAGTGTAGCCGAAGGCTTGGTCCGGATTTCAACCAAACCAGTGCTGCTTGTTCGCGGGGGTAAAGCGGAAACGCGTTGACGCGATCATCCTGGTCGTCAGCCATGGTGAAGCGCCAGGCGGAGGAGGATTTGCGAGATGATGAGCCGGGAGCGAACAGAGTTACAAGTCGCGGCTGTAGTCGGCGCTGTGCTCGGCGGCGGTACCGGCTACCTCCTTAGCAACCTCGTTGAAAGCGGCGGGTGGTTCAAAATACTTATTTGGGCGCTGATTGGCGCCGTCGTCGCCGCTGGCGCGGTTTTCTGTCTTCGGCCTTTTCGTTCGTGAACGTGTGTACTCTAAGAATCTCCGCTCCTGACCCAAGGGACATTGGCTGCACTCCGCGTGCTTGGAATTGCCACTTACCTTTGAGCGACTGGCCCGGGCGTCCAATCGTTTCCGGGCAACGGGGTAACCCTGACATTTCGGATCACGCCGAGTCGCAGCGTCGGATCAAAATAGCGCATTGTTTGTTCGTTGAAGTCGATGACACGACCGGGCGTTAACGGCCCGACATCGTTTATTTTGACGATGGCCCTCTTATTGCTGCCCTCGACCAGGGCGTAGTTGTTCCTGCTGCCTTGGCGGACGCCGCCGAACTTCTCCCGCAGAGCAGTTTGAATTGCGGCCGCCCAAAGAGACGGGTCATAGCGCTCGCCTGTGGCCGTGCTTGTGCCGCCCTCCCGATACCCAGGCCGATAAGGATTATACATCGATGCCGCGCCAACAATCGCGGCGCCAGCTTGCTCGACATCATGGAAACGAACAGTCCGGATTTCGGACCGAGCCATCGCGAGGGTGGAACAAACAAAAAGGATCGCGGCGCCGCAAATTGCGGCGCTGAAGCGCACCGGCATTCTTATACTCCTGGGATGCGCCCCCGCGCGGCCCCTGCTTACGATGAGATGATCAAGGTCTGACGATTACCGTTGGCTCATCATCAGACTTTCACGTGTGATCGGCTCACACGGCAAAACCGACGGCAGCGCCGCCTCGATATGCGATACGCCGCAAGCTCGGCACTCGAAAGTGTAGAGCTCCGGCAGATCGTCAAATCTCGATGTAATCCGAGCGAGCCGCATTAACTGGGCGCAGCTCGGGCAATACGGCTGCCTCGGCGCAGATTTATCTGAGTGTTCGTAGCGCATGGACAAAGCGGTCCTTGAGCCGCGATGCCCGAACCCTGACCCGATGGCGCTTAGGTACTAGGTTCGGTCGACGAAAACTTGCGGTTTTAGGACAAACATTTGTTTTGATTTGCCATGTCCGCTTTCGGCAATCGAGGGCTTGCCTGATAATCGTTGACGTGATTTCTAACGAGTGGGCGACTCAATAAGGCTTGAGTAACTAATGCTCGGTTCGTCCAGGCGTATCGGCGTCATCCGATCGTACCCCCGCAAAAGCCAAATCATTCGCGAAGATGATCCCGCCGACCACGTATACGAGGTCGTCAGCGGCACTGTTTGCACTTCCAAGATGCTCAGGGAAGGACGTCGGCAGATTACCGGCTTCTATTTTGCGGGAGATATCTGCGGATTGGAAAGTGCGGAAAAGCACAGCGTCGCCGTCGAAGCAATCAGCAGCGCCCGGGTACGGATTTTCAAAAAACAGGCCCTGACCGCGTTAGCCTTATCCAATCTTGAACTTGCGGATCGACTGCTGGCGCTGACGACCCGTGAGCTTGCTCGTAAGCAGGATCATCTTCTCCTGCTTCTGTCCACGACCGCAGAAGAACGGATCATCTGTTTCCTCATAGAGATGGTCCAGCGCGCCCCGAGAGAGGATGATCTCATTCATCTGCCGATGACCCGCCGGGACATCGCGGATTATCTTGGCCTCACCATTGAGACAGTCTCGCGCGTTCTGCGTGACTTCGAACGGCGCGGCGCAATCAAGATAAAGCGCAACCGTTTCATTGCTCTACGTAATCACTTTGCGAACGGGAGAGGCGAAAAGCCTGCTGAACTTTTCGAGGGTGTTA
>JBQCCX010000212.1:0-4265 GCA_051961815.1 Xanthobacteraceae bacterium | reverse complement strand
ACCGGCCTGCTCAAAGGCATCGCCGGTGCGGCGCAGATCTGGCGCGCACTGGACGCGTGCGGCATTCCCGACGTGCTCGGCGTGTGGAATCACGAAGCCGGCCCGGCGACGCGCTTCACCGCGATACAAATTCGCCAGCGCTATCCCGGCCATGCCCGCCAGGCGCTGCATGTCGCCTGCGCCTGCCAGGGCGGCGCCTATGCCGGCAAATGGACGGTCGTGGTCGACGATGACATCGATGCCGGCGATCTCGATCAGGTGTTGTGGGCGATGTGCACGCGCTTCGATCCGAACGTCGATATCGATCTCGTGCAGAAAGCCTGGGCGTCGAAACGCGATCCGCTTTATCTGCCCGGCAATTTCAACAATCGCATCCTGGTCGATGCCTGCATTCCCTATGACATGAAGCTCAAGGGCAGCTTTCCGGAGGTTGTCGACGTCAGCGGCGATCTGCGGGCCAAGCTGCGCGCCAAGTTTTCTGGATTGTTTGACTAGGTGTACTCGTCATCGCATCGGCAAGCTCTGCCCGATGCGTTCATCATCGAGGATTTGCGATGCCCGCTCATCCGGTTTCGTCGCTTGATCCTTTCGCCGACGAGTTCCTCGCCGCGCCCTATCCGTTTTATGCGCAATTGCGCGAAGCCGGGCCGGTGGTGTGGCTCGAGCATTACGGGCTGTGGGCGTGCGCGCGCCATGCCGAAGTGCAGGCGGCGCTCACCGATTGGCAGACTTTCAGCTCCGCCGCCGGCGTCGGGATCGACGATTTCCGCCGCACCAAGCCGTGGCGGCCGCCAAGCCTCATCCTCGAGGCCGATCCGCCACTGCATACCCGCAGTCGTACGGTGATGAACCGGGCCCTGTCGGCAAAGCCGATGGCAGGCCTGCGCGCCGGTTTCAAGGAAGCGGCGGACAGCCTCGCCGATGAGCTCATCGCGCGCCGGCGGGTCGATGCCATCGCGGAGATTGCCGAAGCCTATCCGCTGAGCGTGTTTCCGAAGGCAGTCGGCCTTGGCGGCGACGGCGTGGAAAATCTGCTGCCCTACGGCGCCATGGTGTTCAATGCCTTTGGCCCGCGAAACGCGCATTTCGAGGCGGTCATGGCCAAGGCGGCAAAGGTCGTGCCGTGGATCAACGCCCAGTGCGCTCGCGAGGCGCTCTCCCCCGCCGGACTCGGCGCCATCATTTGGGCTGCGGTCGACAGCGGCGAGATCACGGTGGAGGAGGCGCCGCTCCTGGTGCGCTCGCTGCTCTCGGCGGGCCTCGACACCACGATCGTCGGCATTGGCAACGCGCTTTACGCCTTCGCCGCCAACCCGGAGCAGTGGCAGGCACTGCGCGACAAGCCAGCGCTCATGCGGCCAGCCTTCGACGAAGTGCTGCGTTGGGAATCGCCAATCCAGACCTTTTTCCGCACGACGACCCGAGCCGTCGACATCGGCGGGGTCGAAATCCCCCAGGACTCCAAGATCGTGCTGTTCCTGGGCTCCGCTAACCGCGATCCGCGCCGCTGGGACGAACCCGAGCGCTTCGACGTCGGCCGCCGGGCCGCCGGTCACGTCGCCTTCGGCGCCGGCATCCACCTGTGCGTCGGCCAGATGCTGGCGCGGCTTGAGGCCGAGATGCTGATGACGGCGCTCGCCGCGCGGGTTGAACGCATCGAGATTGCCGGCGAACCACAGCGCAAGCTGAGCAACAGCCTACGGCAGTTTGCAAGCATGCCGGTGGAGCTGATCGCCGCTCAGTGAGCGCCGAAACGCATTGATGCAACTTGCTGATCTGCTCTTTTCGGCAAAGCGGGGGGCCCGCCGATCGCGCTGACACATATCGGTTTATAAAGTGACCTAGCCGACACTCCCACGCCTCGATTTGTCAGTACCGTGACCCAGCTCATTTTTGCAGCTACCGTAGCGTCCGGTCGGGTTGGGGCGTTGGGGGCACACATGCGCTATTCCTCCTCGGTTCGCAGGTCGCGGCGAGTTCTTTGTGTATTTCCCGCCTATACGCCGTCGTTCGGTAGTTTTTCTCATGCGTATGGCTTGCTGCCACGGGTCCGTGCGTTCATGCCGCCGCAGGGGTTGCTCCTCCTTGCCGCTTATCTCCCGGCGTCGTGGCCGGTGCGGTTCGTCGATGAAAATGTCAAGCAAGCAACCGCAGCCGATCTCGCCTGGGCGGATTTCATTTTCGTCAGCGGCATGCACATCCAGGCAACCCAGATCCACGACATAGCAAAGCGCGCTAAACAAGCCGGCAAAGTCATTGTGCTCGGCGGCCCGTCGGTCTCGAGCGCGCCGGAGTTTTATCCAGAGTTCGACTACCTGCACATTGGAGAAATCGGCGACGGCACCGATCGCCTTATCGCTTTGCTCGACGAAAGCGCGGCGCCGCCGCCGACGCAAATACGTTTGGAAACCAAGGAGCGGCTCCCGCTCTGCGATTTCCCGGCGCCAGCCTACGAGCTCATTCGGCTCGACCATTACCTCATCGGGAGTTTGCAGTTTTCGAGCGGCTGCCCCTATCGCTGTGAGTTTTGTGACATTCCTGCGCTCTACGGGCGACAGCCGCGGCTCAAGACCCCGGAGCAGATCAAGAACGAGCTGGATGAGATGCTCAAACAGCCCGGGCACCCGGCGGTGGTGTATTTTGTCGACGATAATTTCATCGGCAACCGCAAAGCGGCGCGGGAAATGCTGCCGCATCTCATCGAATGGCAACGCAGCCGCGGCTATCCATTGCAGTTTGCTTGCGAAGCAACGCTCAACCTCGCCAAGCAGACCGAAATCCTTTCGCTGATGCGTCAAGCGCAATTCGTCGACGTATTTGTCGGCATCGAGACCCCGGAAGCCGACGCGTTGAAGACAATGCACAAAGAGCACAATTCCGTGCTGCCGATGATGGAAGCAATAAAAACGCTGAATAGCTACGGGCTCGCAGTGACATCTGGAATTATCCTCGGTCTCGATACCGATACCGCCGATACCGAAAGCCGCCTCAAGGAATTCATTGACGTCTCGCAAATTCCAATTCTCACGATCAACCTGCTGCAAGCGCTGCCACGAACGCCATTGTGGGATCGCCTCAAGCTTGCCGATCGACTCATCCTTGACGATGCAGGAGCCGAGAGCAATGTGCGCTTCTTACGACCGCACGATGAGGTCGTCGCTATGTGGCGGCGGTGCGTTATGCATGCCTACGATCCCGAGCGGCTGTTCGCCCGGTTTTCGTATCAAGTCGACGCCACCTTTGCCCATCGCCTCGATGTGCCGGCGCGAGGCAAGCTGACGATCAGAAATCTGCGTGAGGCTGTGGTATTGGCCTTCAACCTCCTCCTTTGGGTCGGGCTCTTGTCCGATTATCGCCGCCCATTCTGGCGCGCAGCGTATCACGCATTAAAGCGCGGCCAGATCGATGCGGCATTAGGGATGGGCCTGGTCGCCTATCATCTTATTCAATTCTCCCGCGAGGCGTTTCGCGGCGATCAAAATGCCTCGTTTTATTCCGCACGAACACGGGCGCGTACGGCGCCGATCAGGCCGGAGACCAAAGCGGCGTGAGCTTTCGGAATGTCCCTTTGTAACAATCCGTGACAGGGGACAACCATCCGCTAATTGAGCTAAATCAAATTTTTTGCAAATGACTTGGCGTTGCATGACGAGTCGATCTGCACGACTTTCCGCGAGCAGAAATGTCCAAGCCTCCACTAATCTCAATCGTCGATGATGATGCACTGGCCCGCGACGGCATACGCGAACTCGTTGAATCTTTGGGCTACAGAGCCGACACCTTCGAGTCGGCCGAGCATTTTCTCAAGTCCAGTATGCTCGGGGACACGACTTGCCTGATCACTGACGTGCAAATGCCCGGGTTGAGCGGACTTGAGTTGCAGGAAGCATTGCTCTCCCGGGGAAATCCCACGCCGGTCATTGTGATTACGGCCTATCCGAACGAGAAACACCAAGCCCGGGCGCTCGGGAACGGAGCGGTCGGCTATCTGAGCAAGCCGTTCGACGAAGAATCGCTGATTGAATGCTTGAGCGCCGCGATCATGTCTCGCGAGCAAGCAGCCCACGGATGCATCACGCTCGCCGCCACAACGCCGATGCAAGAACGCGAATAAAACGATGACCTAGCGTCAGGCGAATGCCCGCTTTTGGCACACAGCGGACATGCCGATAAATTTCATGGACACGCAGAGCCCTCGGGCTTCAATCACCCGTGTCGCGGACGACGTTCATCGGTAAGAGTTCCCGCCGCCAGGGCCAGCGCCC
>JBQCCX010000211.1:0-3173 GCA_051961815.1 Xanthobacteraceae bacterium | reverse complement strand
TTCCGTCGGCGCGGCGCTTTATTTCCACTTTGCCCTCGGCAAGGCTGCGCGGGCCCACGAGAATCTGCCAGGGAATGCCGATCAGATCGGCGGTTGCGAATTTGGCGCCGGGCCGTTCGTCGAGATCGTCATAAAGCGTGTCCACGCCCTTCCCCGTAAGCTCGGCGTAGAGCCGCTCGCAGGCCGGATCGGTGTCGCTGCCGCCTTGCTTGAGGTTGAGAATGGTGGCGCGGAACGGCGCGACCGGCTCGGGCCATTTGATGCCGGCTTCGTCATGAAAGGCCTCAATGATCGCGGCGACAAGCCGGCTCGGGCCGATGCCGTAGGAGCCCATATGGACGGGATGATCGACACCGTCCGGCCCGGTCACCACCGCCTTCATCGGCTCCGAATATTTGGTGCCGAAATAAAAGATATGGCCCACTTCGATGCCGCGGGCGGAAATACCCTTGCCGGAAAGCTTGGCGAACGCCGCGGCATCATGCTTTTCGGACGTGGCCGCATAGAGTGAGGTCCATTTGTCGACGATCGCTTGCAGACCGGCGACATCGTTGAAGTCCACGTCTGCGCCGGGGACTTGGAAATCGAGATAATCGCTGTGGCAAAACACTTCGCTCTCGCCAGTGTCGGCGAGAATGATGAATTCGTGCGAGAGATTGCCGCCGATCGGGCCGCTTTCGGCCACCATCGGGATCGAGCGCAGGCCCATGCGCGCGAACGTGCGCAGATAAGCGACGAACATCCGGTTGTAGGCGTGCTTGGCGCCGTCGAAGTCGAGGTCGAAGGAATAGGCGTCTTTCATCAGGAATTCGCGCCCGCGCATCAGCCCGAACCGCGGCCGCACCTCGTCGCGGAATTTCCACTGGATGTGATAGAGGTTAAGCGGCAAATCCTTGTACGAGCGCACATAGTTGCGGAAAATTTCGGTGATCATTTCCTCATTGGTCGGCCCGTAGAGCATTTCGCGCTCGTGCCGGTCGCGAATCCGCAGCATCTCTTTGCCGTAAGCCTCGTAGCGACCGCTTTCGCGCCACAGCTCGGCGGACTGGATGGTCGGCATCAGAAGTTCGATGGCGCCGGAGCGGTCCTGTTCCTCGCGTACGATGGCGCAGATCTTCTGCAGCACCCGAAAGCCGAGCGGCAGGAACGCATAGATGCCGGCGGCTTCCTGTCGCATCATGCCGGCGCGCAACATCAGCCGATGCGAGGCGATTTCGGCTTCCTTCGGCGTTTCTCGTAAAATCGGCAGGAAAAAGCGGGAGCGGCGCATGAATTCTCACGGCTTTGGTATCGCGCCAGCCACACAAGCCGCAAGCCGGTTGAAAAGACAAGAGTTCCGCCGATCGACGCCTGAGGACAAGGCCAATCTTTCTCTGCGACAATCTGATGACAAGCGGTCCGACATCATTTAGGAAGGGGCGTCCGGCCCAGTTTGTCCCGAAGTACCGCGGGCAAAGTGGCCGGGTTTTTATAGGTCTAAAAAGATAGGTCCAAGTCTCGGGAGGGCCACCTGCGACCAAAGCGTCGCCAGCCGTGCATCGATAGAGAACAAGCGGAAGTTTGGGTTTCCAAGGATCTTCGAAGCAGGGCGTTTGCCCTGCTTTTTCTTTGCGCGACGCAAGTTTTTTGGATCACCTAATCTTTCATTATTTTGCGATAATCCATTGATTCAATATGATTTTACAAAGAGGCCGATAAGGCCATCGACTGTCACCCAGTGCTCCGCATAAACGAGGAAGCAGACGGCATAGATCGCAGCAGCGATCGTGGTGGTCCAGATGAGCTTCCATCCGATGCGGGCTTTACTGGGGGCGCCGGGATCGGTGCCTAGCGCCATCTCGTCCCCTTCGTGCTGGCTCTTGATGCCCCACGGCAGGACCGCAAACAGCACCACCCACCAGATCAGGAAGAAGATCGCGAGCGCGGTAGCGACCGACATGATCTCAGGCCTGTTCGAGCTCGACCAGGGTGCCGGCAAAGTCCTTGGGGTGCAGAAACAGCACCGGCTTGCCGTGGGCGCCAGTCTTCGGCTCGCCGTCGCCGAGCACCCGCGCGCCGCCTGCTTTGAGCGCATCGCGCGCCGCGCGAATGTCGGAAACCTCGTAGCAGATGTGATGGATGCCGCCGTCCGGATTGCGCTCGAGGAACTTTGCGATGGGTGAAGCGTCGCCAAGCGGTGCGAGCAGTTCGATCTTGGTATTGGGCAAGGTCACGAACACGGTGGTCACACCATGGTCGGGCTGCGGCACCGCGGCTGAGACCTCGGCGCCGAGTACGTCGCGATAGATCGCCGCGGCGTTTTCGAGATCGCGCACGGCGATGGCAACGTGATTGAGGCGCCCGATCAAAAGCTTGCTTCCTTCGCGGTTTGATCCCGCGCCATCCTACACGACGAGAACATGCACATGGCAAATCGGCTTTTTACCCCAGCGCTCGGCGATCGCAGCGCGCACCGCCCGCCGCAAGCTCTCGGCGACTTCGTCGGGATCGCGGCGGCGGGGCTTCGGCAAGCTCTCGAATGTCTCCTCAACCGCGCGGCGCGCGATTTCCGACAATGGCGTGCCACCGGCATCGTTCTCCGGCAGCCCGATGAGCTCGAGCTCCGGATAGGTCAGCATCGCGCCTTTGTCATTGATAGCGATCGCAACCGAAACGACGCCGGAGAAACTCAGCCGCCGGCGCGCGGCGACGGTGCGCGCCTCGGCGTCGATCACGAGTGAGCCGTCCTTGTAGAGCCGGCCGGAAGGAAGCTGGTCAATGATCTCGGCGGAACCCGGCGCCAGGCGGACCAGATCGCCGTTTCGGCAAACCAGAACCTGCGGCACCCCAGCACGGCGGGCGAGCGCGGCGTGCTCGGCAAGATGCAGCGGCTCGCCGTGCGCCGGGATCAGGATTTTCGGCCGCACCCAGCCGATCATGTCGTGCAATTCGTCGCGCCTGGGATGGCCGGAGACGTGGACCAGGTGCGTGCGGTCGGTGATGACCTCGACACCTTGCGCGACCAGACCGTTGATCACGCGTGCGATCGCCTTTTCATTGCCGGGGATCGGCCGCGCCGAGAAAATCACCCGATCGCCGCGCGACAGCGCAATGTCTGGATGTTCGTCTTCGGCGATGCGCGCCAGCGCGGCGCGCGGCTCGCCCTGGCTGCCGGTGCACAAAGCCACGACCTT
>JBQCCX010000210.1:0-2059 GCA_051961815.1 Xanthobacteraceae bacterium | reverse complement strand
TGCCGGCGGCGCTTTCGTCGTGCTCGATTTTACCACGGTGGACGAGACCGCCGGCAGCCTGTTTCCGATGGCCGAGCAGGTGCGGCGCGCGATCGGCTGGGTCTATCGCAACACCGAAAAATTCGGCGGCGACCGCGAGCGGCTGCATCTGACCTCACATTCGTCGGGCTCGCACCTCGCCGGTTGCGCGGTCACGCACGACTGGAGCAAGGACGGCTTGCCGCGCGACATCATCAAAGGCGCGACCCTCTCAAGCGGCATGTACGACCTCAAACCGGTACGGCTGTCCAAGCGCTCGGCCTATGTGAAATTCACCGATGCGATGGAGCACGAGCTTTCCGCCATCCGCCATCTCGATCAACTGGCGGCGCCGCTGATCGTCAGTTACGGCACCTACGAGACGCCGGAATTTCAGCGCCAGACCCGCGACTTTGCCGCGGCGGTGAAAGCGGTCGGCAAGCCGGTCGAGCTTCTGGTCGGCGAGGCTTACAACCATTTCGAAATGCTGGAGACGCTGGCCAATCCCTACGGGCTGCTCGGCCGCGCCGTGTTGGCGCAAATGGGGATTGGCGGAGAGTTGACGTAGGGCCGAGTGAATTTGTGTCGCTCGTCCCCGCGCAAGCAGGGACTCAGCGCACAACTGCAGTCTCGGAGATTTTATTCCCGCTTTTCGTGGGAATGAGCGGAAATGACTTACGCCGCCTCGGCGCCGGGACTCGCGGTATGGCGAATCGAGGTGCGGACCAGTTCGGCGCCGCACTTGCGGCAGGCATAAACGGTGTCTTCCAATTCGGCGGAGACGGCGCGGTGGCCGTGATAGGCCATTCGTCCTGCGCAAACCGGGCAGGGCATCATGAGCGAGGGTAAGCTCGAGGCGGGTATAGCCGCTTTATGGCGCATCCACTCGGTCCCGGAAGCGGAAAATGACAACTTCGTGAATACTGGCCGGTTTGGTTCCAGAGTCAAGAAAATTGTGCAGCGCACACCAACACGCTGCATCGCGGTAAGTTTCCTGGGGATAAGTCTTTAAGGGCCCTGGCGAATCAGCTTAGCCAGCTTGGCCAGCGGCGGCGCGGAATCAGGTGGTCGCGGCGCCAAGCAGGCCGGCTTGGATGGAGGGTACGCCAAGGGCGGCGAAGCTTAAGCGAGTCGCGGCCATGGAGCCTTGAACGTCGATGCCCCGGCAGGCGTCTTCGATGACCACCACCGCGAAACCCTCGCGGACCGCGTCCTCGGCGGAATAGCGGACGCAAAAGTCGAATGCCAGGCCGGCCAGGAACAGCCGCTTGATGCCGCGCTCGCGCAGATAGCCGGTCAGTCCGGTCGGCGTGGTGCGGTCGTTCTCGTAGAGCGCGGAATAGGAGTCGATGTTGCGGTCAACGCCCTTGCGAATGACAAGACCGGCGTGAGGAATGTGCAGGCCATGATGGAACGCCGCGCCGGGCGTGCCCTGTACGCAGTGGTCCGGCCACAGCACTTGCGGCCCGTAGGGCATCGCGACTGTATCGTAAGGCGCGTGTCCGGGATGCGCCGACGCGAACGACAGATGTCCGGCCGGGTGCCAATCTTGCGTGAGGACAACGTTGCGGAATTTTGCCGCGAGCGCATTGACGATCGGCACGACCTCATCGCCGCGCGGCACGGCGAGTGCGCCGTTCGGACAAAAGTCGTTCTGCACGTCGACGACGATCAGAACGTCGCTATCGACAATGCCATGCGCTGTGGCCAGTTCTGCCTCCGGAGTTTTCGGTCTTGTATTACGCCGCGGCCCTGCACAATCTCAATCGCCGCGGAGCCGCCGGTCGACGACCGCTGCGAGCTCGACCAGATCCGCGCCGATCTCCACCGGATAGCGCGCCTCCGGTGCAAGCCGTCGCAAGGGCGCCGGTAAGCGTTCGAGGTCGCGCTTGGCGCGCGCGCGGATGTCATCGAGCGACGGCGCGCTTCGCAATCGGCGGCCGTCGCGCATTACCGGCGCGAGCAGCGGTTCGTCGCCTGGACTTTGCTTGCTGCCTGTCGACGAAGATGTCTGGTCCAGCGCAATGCGGTCGCCGGCCAT
>JBQCCX010000209.1:0-2842 GCA_051961815.1 Xanthobacteraceae bacterium | reverse complement strand
GCCGCAGCCCGCCGCCAAGGAGGGGCCGCGCATCAACGAGGAGATCCGCGTCCGCGAGGTCCAACTCATCGACAAGGACGGTTCCAACAAAGGCGTCACCGAGATCAATGCAGCGCTTGCCATGGCGCAGGAAGCCGGGCTCGACCTGGTAGAGATCGCGCCCAATTCGGTCCCGCCGGTTTGCAAAATTCTCGATTACGGCAAGTATAAATATCAGGCGCAAAAAAAGGCCGCCGAAGCCCGCAAAAAGCAGAAAGTCGTCGAGATCAAAGAGATCAAGCTGCGGCCGATGATCGATGACCACGACTACGACGTGAAGATGCGGTCGATCCAGCGCTTCTTCGAGGAAGGCGACAAGGTCAAGGTGACATTGCGGTTCCGCGGCCGCGAAATGGCGCATCAAGAGCTCGGCTATAAACTGTTGGATCGCGTCAAGGACGACACCGCCAAGATCGCCAAGATCGAGCAGGAGCCGCGCTTCGAAGGCCGCCAAGTGGTGATGGTGCTCGCGCCGCGATAGTGCCGCGAACCCGAAGTTCGCTCAAGGTTGCCGCGCACTCGCGTGATGATCCGCAAGCGCGCGTTTTGAGACCGGCCGTCTGCGGCCGGAAGCAAATTCGAGGGGCAATGGAATTGAGTAAAGCCGGCGCGGCGCGCCGGCCATCGTGCGTTGGGTAAAAGCTCAGTGGGAGGAGAACATGCCGACTTTCATCATCACCATGAACTGGACCGAGCAGGGCATCCGCAACGTCAAGGACGCCACCAAGCGCGCCGGCACCGCGCGCGAAATCGCCAAGAAGGTCGGGGTCGAGATCAAGCAGACCTATCTCACCAATGGCGATCACGATTTCATAAGCATCATCGAATCGCCAAGCGGCGACAACATCGCCAAGTTCTGCATGGCGATCGGCGCCATGGGCAATGTGCGCACGCGCACGGTGCGGGCCTGGTCCGAAGCCGAGTACAGCAAGCTGATTTCCGAGCTGCCGTAGCTGTTCGGCCGACCGATAGTCGTACGTTATCCTGCTCGCAGCGGCACGCTGCTGTGCTCACCTCTCCCCCTTGGGGAGAGGTCGCGAGCGAAGCGAGCGGGTGAGGGGGATCGGAAGTTGCAGTTTTGCTCATTGTACCGAACCCCCTCACCCCAACCCTCTTCCCACCGGGAAGAGGGAGAATGAGTCAGCGTTCCTTGTGGCGCTCGACCTCCGTAATCGCCCGGAAAATTTGCAAATCCGGATCGGCTCTGCCATAAGGCGCGCGCCCGCCGCCCGGCTGATCAAGGGCTGCCGTGGCGGCGGCGAAGTGCTCAAGAGCATGATCCCGAAAAGTGGATCCCGGTTTTCGGAAAAGATCACGCTCAAATGAAAATGCAGCACGTTTTTACTGCCATGCGATCGTTGTTCGGTCGCCGGCGCCGGTTTAAGCCGACGCCACCTATCAGGAGAGCAAAATGCCCAAGATGAAGACCAAATCGGGCGCCAAAAAGCGTTTCAAGGTGACCGGATCAGGCAAGGTCCTCTATGCGCAGTCGCGCAAGCGCCACGGCATGATCAAGCGGACCAAGAAACAGATTCGCCAGCTGCGCGGCACCAACGTGCTGTTCAAGACCGACGGCGATAACATCAAAAAATATTTTTTGCCGAACGGCTGAACTTGTCCCGTTCTGCGCCGCTGGTGCGGAACGGGATGCGGGCATCGTCAATTCAAGGAGATCATTCATGGCTCGCGTCAAGCGCGGCGTCACCGCCCATGCCAAGCACAAGAAGGTACTCAAGGCCGCCAAGGGTTATTACGGGCGGCGCAAGAACACCATTCGGGTTGCCAAGCAGGCCGTCGAGAAGGCCAATCAATACGCCTATCGCGACCGCAAGCGGCGCAAGCGCACCTTCCGCGCGTTGTGGATTCAACGGCTCAATGCCGCCGTCCGCCCGTTTGGCCTCAACTACAGCCGCTTCATCGCCGGCCTCGCCAAAGCCGGGATCGCGGTCGATCGCAAGGTGCTGTCGGATCTCGCGATCCGCGAACCCGCGGCATTCGAGGCGATCGTCGGCCAGGCCAAGTCCGCGCTTGCTTAACGGAGGACCGACAACAGACGGCAGACGGCAGATACGATCCGAAATCTTCCAATCTCCGTCATCTGTCCTCCGTCGTCCGTCGTCCGAACCATGATCGATCGCTCTTATGTCCAGCGCCTGGCGCGCTACAACCGCTGGCAGAACGACAACCTCTATGGTGTTGCCGATCGGCTCACCGCAGCGGAACGGCAGCGCGAGCGCGGCGCCTTTTTCGGCTCGATCCACAAGACGCTGAGCCACCTGTTATGGGCCGACCAGATCTGGATGAGCCGGTTCGGCGCGGCGCCCAAACCGCCCGGCACTATCGCGGAATCCGTTGCGCTTTTCGCGGATTGGGACGATCTGAAGTCGAAACGCGCCGAATTCGATCGCCGCATCATCGGCTGGGCCGATCATATCGAGCCTGATTGGCTCGCGGCCGAGCAGACGTTCTTCTCGGGCGCGATCGGCCGCGAAGTGACGCAACCGCGTTGGGTCCTGGTCACGCATGTGTTCAATCATCAGACGCACCATCGCGGTCAGGTCCATTGCATGCTGACGCAGGCCGGGGGCCGTCCGTCGGACACCGACCTGACGTTTCTGCCGGAGTGAGCGATGACCGATCTGGCGCAGCTCGAAAACGAAATTCTCGCCGACGTTGCCGCCGCGGCCGATGACGGCGCGCTGGAAGCGGTGCGCATTGCCGCGCTCGGCAAAAACGGCAGCATCACCGCGCTCCTGAAAACGCTGGGTGCTTTGCCGCCCGAGCAACGCAAAAGTCAGGGCCC
>JBQCCX010000208.1:0-3015 GCA_051961815.1 Xanthobacteraceae bacterium | reverse complement strand
TGGGGCGCCCTGGGCATGGGCTTTGGCTCGCGCACGCTGGCGAGCCGCGCGGCGAAGACCCCGCAATTTTTCACGATGCTCGCGGCAGCGAGCGCCGGCCGCATTGTGACCAATCCCGGGGGCGTGCTGATCCGCGATGCCAGCGGCAACCTGATCGGCGCCTGCGGGATTTCCGGCGACACCTCGGACAAGGACGAAATGTGCGCTGTCGCCGGCATCGAAGCAGCCGGACTGAAAGCGGAACCGGGAACGGATTAGAATTGCCGACTGGTCAGGCGTCAGGTTCGCTGGATTAGAAATTTTCGCGCTGCGGCGGCGTCACAAGACACGCTCGGCACGATAAGATCACGAAAAATAGGGAGGGAATTGCCGATGAAAGTTTTTTCGTTCTGGCGCTCGCTTGCGACCTACCGGGTGCGGATCGCGCTCAACCTCAAGGGTGTCGTTCCCGACGAGATCATCGACGTCAATCTCATGAAAGGCGAGCAGCGCAAAGCTGAATTTCGCGCGGTCAATCCGATGATGGCAATTCCGGCGCTGGTGGATGGCGACGGACCGGCGATGTTCGAGTCGCTTGCCATCATCGAATATCTCGACGAGACCCATCCCAATCCGCCGTTGTTGCCGCGCGACGCCAAAGGCCGCGCGCGCGTGCGCGGGCTGGCGCAGATCGTCGCCTGCGATTCGCATCCGCTGATCGTGCCGCGCGTGCGTGAATATCTGGAGCACGAATTCAAGCTCGATGAAGCGACCCGGACCAAGTGGTGCCAGCACTGGCACGTTGCCGCGCTCACCGCGCTGGAAGCGCATCTGAAAGGACCGGCGACCGGGCGCTATTGCCATGGCGACACGATCACGCTTGCGGACATTTGTCTCGCCAGCCAGGCCGCGGGCGCCAAGTTCTCCAACGTCGACACCGCGCCGTTTCCAAATTTTTCGCGGATCGCAAATTCGCTGGCGGCAATCGACGCTTTTGCGCGTGCGCATCCGTTAAAGCAGCCGGGAGCGCCTGCCGCCGCCTGAGCGCGTCTACCACCACTTGTGGAAATGGTGCAGCGGTCCGCTGCCGGATCCAATTTCGAGCCGGTCGGCCGCCTCGAGCGCGCTAGTGACGAAGTTTTTGGCTTGGCGCACCGCGTCTACCAACGACAGATTCTTGGCGAGACCCGCGGCGATTGCGGCAGCGAGCGTGCAGCCGGTGCCGTGGGTGTTGCCGGTCGCGATACGCGGTGCGGCAAACCGGGTTTTGGAAGCGCCCTCGACCAGGATATCGACACTTTCCGACCCGCTGCCATGCCCGCCTTTGATCAACACCGCATTGGCGCCGAGCGCGACGAGCTTTCGCGCCTGGGCATACATTTCCTCTTCATCGCCTGCCGGCTTGGCGCCAGTCAAAACCGCGGCCTCGGGCAGATTGGGCGTGACCAATCGCGCCTGGGCCATGAGGGCGCGCAATCCATCGATCGCGTCATCGGCCAGTAGCTTTGCACCCGAACTTGCCGCCATGACCGTATCGAGGACGACGTTGCGCGCGTGGTGCCGGCGTAATCCGGTCTCGACTGCAGCGACGGCGGTTGCGCTTCCGAGCATGCCGATCTTTACGGCTCCGATATCGAGATCCGAAAAAACTGTGTCCATTTGCGCGGCGATGAATTCCTTTGGCACCTGATGAATCGCGGAAACGCCTGTCGTGTTCTGGGCGGTGAGCGCGGTCAGGACCGACGCGCCATAAACGCCGAGCGCGGCGAACGTCTTGAGATCGGCCTGGATGCCGGCGCCGCCGCCCGAATCCGAGCCGGCAATGGTCAGCGCGATGGCAACGCTCATCACGCGCCTCGTTTGGCGAGGACCGCGTCGACGATCTCGCGGAGGTGGCGTGCGGCGGCCTGCGGATCGGGGATGAGCGACAGCGCGGAAATCACCGCGACGCCGTCGGCGCCGGCGGCAATCACTTCGGCTGCATTGCTGGCGTCAATGCCGGCAATACCGCATACCGGCAAATCCGGCGCGCGGCGACGAAGCGCTGCGATGATCCGCGCCAGGCCGGCGGGACCGATCGGCACGTTCTTTTGCTGCTTGGACGAGGTGGCATAGACGCCACCGCTGCCAACATAATCGACGAGATCGAGGCGCGCCGCCTCGGCTTCCTCGACCGATTTCACCGACAAGCCGATGATCGCACGCGGCCCGAGCAGCCCTCGCGCGTCCTCGACCAGCATATCGTCCTGGCCGAGATGCACGCCGTGCGCGCCGGCCGCCATAGCGACATCGACGCGGTCGTTGATGACGAACGGCACTGCACATGCCGCCAGGGCCTGTTTGATCGCCCTCGCCTGTTCGACCAGCGCCCGCGTTTCGGATCGTTTGTCGCGCAGCTGGACCAGCGTCGCTCCGCCGCGAACGCACTGCGCCGCCAATTCGGCGAGCTGATGCCCGCCTGCCCGCTCGGGATCGATAATGGCGTTGAGACGGAGGTCGGGCCGCATCAGGATACCTTGACGCGGGCTCGCAGCGTGTCGCGATCGAGGCGATGCAGGGCGTCGATCATGGCAACCGCAAAACTGCCGGGACCTTGAGCCGCCGGCGCCGCAAGTTCGCCGGCGACGCCAAAGGCGGCGACCGCCGCCAGCGTCGCCTGCCAAGGATCGGTTTCCACCGCAAGCGCGGCGCAAACAATCGCCGCACCGGCGCAGCCCATGGCAGTGACGGCGGCCATCAGCGGATCGCCATTGGCGATCGCCGAACGACGCCGGCCATCGCTGACGATGTCGACGTCGCCGGTGAGCGCCACGATCGTCGCGTTTGCTTGGGCAAAGCGCGCGGCGGCCGCGGGTTCAGCCTGATCGCCGGAAAGCGCCGCGAACTCGGCATGATTGAGACGCACCACCGCGGGCCGCGCGGCAAGCAACGCCCGGCCGAATTGGGCTCGCGCCGGCGAACGGTCAATAAAGACCGGATCAAGGAGCCAAGGCAGTTCTTTGTCGGCAGCGGTCCGCACCGCGGTCTCAACCGCGG
>JBQCCX010000207.1:0-3313 GCA_051961815.1 Xanthobacteraceae bacterium | reverse complement strand
GGGCAGCATCAACTCTGAGGCGTGCTGCGCGCGCGCATAGGTCATGAATTCGCTGCGCGTGGCGCCGTGCTTGTCAGTCACCATGATCAGCCGCTCGCCCTTGCGTGAATCGGGGATTGCCGACACCGCGGTGACGCTGTTCGGCCACAGCTCGGCGGCGAGCATTTCCACCGCCGCCAGCGATACCATCTCGCCGCCGACCTTGGCGAAGCGCTTGGCGCGGCCCTTGATCGCAATGAAGCCTTCCGCGTCGATGGTGACGATGTCACCGGTGTCGTGCCAGCCCGCCGGCGGCACGTCCAGCACGCCCGGTTTCTCGGCGCGCAGATAGCCGAGCATCACATTGGGACCTTTGACGTAAAGCCGGCCGCCCTCCTCGACGCCCTCCACTTTTTCGAGCTTCGCCTCCATGCCCGGCAACAGCCGGCCGACGGTGCCGAATTTGTTGAACATCGGCGTGTTGAGCGCCATCACCGGCGAGCATTCGGTGACGCCGTAGCCTTCGAGAATGCGCAAGCCGAATTTTTCCAGATAGACGCGGCGCGTCGATTCCTTCACCGGCTCGGCGCCGCCGAGCACGTAGCGCAGCGAGCGGAAATCGTAAGGATTGGCGACCCGCGCATAGCCGTTGAGGAAGGTGTCGGTGCCGAACAACGCGGTGGCGCAGGTCCAATAAACAAGTTCCGGCACGGTCCGGTAATGCAGCGGCGACGGATAGAGATAAGTCGGCACCCCGGAGACCAGCGGCAGCACCGTGCCGGCGGTCAGCCCGAACGAATGGAACACCGGCAGCACGTTAAACAATCTGTCTTCGCGCCCGAAATCGATGCGGGCCGCTGCCTGCGCCACATTGGCCAGCATGTTGCGATGGGACAGCACGACGCCTTTGTGCGTGCCCTCCGAGACTGAGGTGAACAAGATCGCCGCGCAGTCGTCGGGCTTGCGCGCGACCAGCGATTTCTTCCAGGTGAAGAAGCCGCGCAGCTTGTCGGCAAGGCCGATGGTCTTGGCGATGTCTTCCAGATAAACGATATGAACTTTGGCCTGCAGTTGCGCGATCAGGTTGTCCAGCCGGCCCTTCTCGACGAAAGCGCGCGAGGTGACGATGGTGTCGACCTGCGCGGCACGACAGGCGGCGAGTATATTGGCGGCGCCGGCGGTGAAATTGATCAAAGCCGGCACGCGCCCGCCGGACATGGTGGCAAGGAGCGTAATGACGGCGGCGTTCGAGGTTGGCAGCATCAGCCCAACCGCGTGGCCCTCGAGCGCAAAGGGCAGCAGCTTGCGGCCGAGAATGGCCGTGGCCTGCAGCAAGCGGCGATAGCTCATCTGGCCGCGAACCGGATCCTCGATCGCCGGCCAGCCAGGCCCGTGCACCTCGGCCGCGGCGACAACCGCTTCGACGATGGTGCGGTCGGTCGGCGTGGTGCGAAAGATCAAATCCGACATGATCGTGTACAGCGCCGCGCCCGCGGCCTGGCGGCGCTTGCGGCCTTTGAGCGCGGGATCGAGCTTGAGCTGGACCGGCTCGAGGATGGTGACTTTGATCTTCGGAAACATCCGGCGGCGCACTTGCGAGCGCTTGAGGCGGCTGAAGACCGTATGCTCCGGGCCCTCGATGCGCACCGGCACCACCATGGCGTCGGATTTGTCGGCAATCAGCGCCGCACCGTCATAGACCTTCATCAGGCTGCCGGTGACTGTGATGCGGCCTTCCGGAAAGATCACCAGCATGTCGCCGGCTTTCACCGCATTGATAATGGCGCGCAGCGAAAACGGCTTGAGCGGATCGAGCGCCATGGTGCGTACGAATTTGAGAAATGGCTGGATCCACCAATGCTTCGACATGGTGACGTCGATGGCGAAGACCGGCCGTTTCGGCAGGATCGACGTCGCCAGCGGCGGATCGAGAAAGCTGACGTGATTGAGCGCGATGATCGCGTTGTGTCCGGCCTTTTCGATGTTCTCCAGCCCCTTCACTTCGAGCCGGAAAAATGCGCGGAACACGATCGAGAGTAAATCGTGGAGCCAGCTCGCCGGCATAGTACCGCCGATGAAAATCGCGATGGCGATATTGGCGGCGCCGATGATGCCGAACAGAACCGGCGTGCCGAAGCCGAATTTTTGCAACACCGCGAGGATGATGGCGCCGGCGACCATGAAGGCGGCATTGAGCACATTGACCGCGGCGACCACACGCGCGCGCCGATCGGCGCCGGCCCAGACCTGCACCGCGGTGAACACCGGCACGATGAACAACCCGCCGGCGATCGCGAGCCCGGCAAGATCGATGGCGATGTGGAGACTATGGCGCGAGGCAAAGAACGCCCCGACCGAGAGTGGAGTCGCGCTCGGTACGATCGCCGAGGCGGTCCAGCCGAGATCGAGCGCGAACAGGCCGAGCAGCACGGCGGCGACCAGGGTCGGCAACAGCACGATGCGACCGGCGGCGAGCCAGGCGGCAAGCCCGGAGCCGACCGCGACCGCAACCGAAAAGATCGTCAAAAACAGGGTCACCACGCCTTCGCCGCCGCCGATGGTGAAGGAGACGAGCGGCGGCAACAGCGACAGCACCAGCGCGCCGACGAGCCAGAACCAGCTTGCTACGAGCGCGCCCCACCACAGCCGGCGATCGGCGCGGATTTGTTTGATCAGCGAGCCGGTCGAGACCAGCACATTGCGATTGATCGCCAGATCCGGCGCCCCCTCGCGGCTTTTCGGAATGAGCAGGCTCGAAAGCCAGCTCGCCAGCGCGGTCAAGATCATCAACCAGGCAAAATGGATCGGACTGGAGTTGCCGTTGGCGGCGAGCCCGGCAACGATGGTGCCGAGCAGGATTGCGAGAAACGTACCGCCTTCGATCAGCGCATTGCCGGACGGCAATTCGCGGCGCTCAAGGAGGTCCGGCAGGATGCCGTATTTGATCGGGCCGAACAGCGAAGCCAGGGTCCCGAACATGAACACTGCAAGGAACAACAGCGTCAGCGAATGAAAGGCGAAGCCGGCGACCGCGACGATCGCGGCGGCGATCTCGGTGAGCTTGATGCGCTGGGCGACGAAGGCTTTGTCGTAGCGGTCGGCGAGCTCGCCGCCGAGCCCGGACAAAAAGAAGAACGGCGCGATCAAAGTGGCGCCGGCAATCGTGATCAGGACCGCGGAATTGGCGCCGGCGACTTCGTAGAGGATGACGAAGACCAGCGCGGTTTTGAGGAAATTATCGCCGAAGGCGGCGAAGAACTGGCACCAGAACAACGGCGCGAAACGGCGCGTCGTCATCAATGACATGGACATGTCCGCCTCGCGTTAAGCTGGT
>JBQCCX010000206.1:0-13526 GCA_051961815.1 Xanthobacteraceae bacterium | reverse complement strand
GGTCGCCGACGGCTTGATGCGCATGATCTGGTCCGCGAGAAAGGCCATTGCGATTCTCCATTTCGGGCGGCTCGGTAGGTAATGCCGGCCGGGCGTTCAGGCAAGCGCTAAACCCTATTTTACCGTCACATCTGCGGCATTTCCCGCCTCGCCGCGTTCCAGATCAACAACGGGACCGCCACGGAACCTGATAAGCGGAAACCGCGACGTGACGCCACTCCGGCCTTTACCGCCATTGCCGTTGCCGCCATGACATTGCCGCCCTGACGTCGTACCACTGCAATACCGGCGCAATACATGCCGGGCACCGAGTCCAAATGTTTACGCTTTATTCGATGCAGCGATCGGGAAACAGTTACAAGGCGCGGCTCGCGCTGGCGCAGCTGCGCGTCCCCTATCGCCTCATCGAGGTCGATATTCTCAAGGGCGACAGCCATACGCCGGAATTTTTGGCCAAGAACCCCAACGGTCAGGTGCCGCTTCTCGAAGTAGCGCCGGGCCGCTTCCTCGCCGAATCAAACGCCATTCTTTGGTACATCGCCGGGGGCACCCCGCTCGCACCCGAGGATCGCATCGGTCGAGCCGAGGCGCTGCAGTGGATGTTCTTTGAACAACACAGCCTCGAGCCCAATCTTGGCGCTGCCTATTTCTGGCTGACGCTGGTCAAAGGCGGCCGCGAATTGCAGCAGCACGCGCTCGAAGACTGGATGGAGGAAGGCAATCGCGCGCTTGGCGTCATGGAAAAGCACCTGGCGGTGCACGACTTCTTCGTCGCCGGCCATTACACGATCGCCGATATTGCGCTCTACGCCTATGCCCATATCGCCCCACAATGCGATTACGATCTGGCGCCGTTTCCGGCGATCCGCGCCTGGCTCGATCGGGTCGCCGAGCAGTCCGGCTACGTGCCGATGGAGTTCCGGCCGGCGGCGGCGATGCCAGCGGTGTGATTCGTTATTCAGAGCAGAATTAGTCTGCCTTGACGCCGGCGGCCTTCATGATCGGCCACCATCGGTCGATCTCGGCCCGGTGATAGGCCGCAAGCGCCGCCGGGTTTTGCTGGTCGCGCGGATAGATGACCTGGCCGAGGGTTTCGAGCCGCTGCTGCACGGCGGGATTGGCCAAAGCGCTCATCACTGCGGCATCGAGCCGATCGACGGCTTCTTTGGGCGTTCCCTTGGTGGTCCACAGCGCGTGCCAGAAATCAATAGTCGCTCCGGTAATGCCGAATTCGCTCAGTGTCGGGGTGTCCGGCGATTTAGGCCAGCGCCGGTCGCTCAACACGGCATAGGCTTTGAACTTTCCCGCCTGGACGTAAGCGAGGCCGGAGCTCGCTTCGAGGCAAGACAGATCGATCTGGCCGCCGATCAGGTCCTGCATGGTCGGCCCGCCGCCGCGATAGGGCACATATTGCAAGCGCAATCCGGTTTTCTGCGCAAAATACAGGCCGCAGAGATGAGCGGCGCTGCCGGTGCCGACCGTGCCGAAGGTCGCGGGTTCGGACCGCGCTTTCAGCCACGCGATCAATTCCGGCATCGTGTTCGGCGGCAGCGCTTCCTTGCCGATGATCCACAGCGGCGATGCCGAAATCAGAGAAATCGGCTGCAGATCGCGCAACACATCGTAATCCAGCGGATAGATCGCGGGCGAGGCGACATGGCTCGACCAATTGCCGATACCGATCGTGTAGCCATCAGGTCTGGCATGGACGACGCGGCCGGTCGCGATCGTGCCGCTGCTGCCGCTAAGAGTTTCGACGACGACCGGCTGGCCGAGCGGCCCTTGCATGGCATCAGCGACGATGCGGGCCAGCGGATCGGTCGGCCCGCCGGGCGGAAATCCGACCATCATCGTCACGGGGCGCGATGGGTAACCCTCGGCTGGTGCAGGCGCGGCGTTGGCGATCAGCGCGAGAAAGGCGACAACAGAGCCGGTGATGCCGCTTCGTTTTATGACGCGTGCCGCCATGGTGTGCCTCCGGCGTGCCCCCTCGCCGCAAAGAGGATTGAACGATGGCATGTGTCAGCGCGGGCGAAAAGGTCAGGAGTTCTGTCGCGATGCGAGTGGCTGCCGCAATCACGCCGTGTACCCGCCGCCGATAAGTCCGGCCCGGCGATCCAAGCACGATTGACGCCGGCACTGGCTGACCTGTAACCAACCGCAAATGCTATCGCGCTTCGAACGATTCTTGACGCCCACGGCGCCGCCGGAACATCCCGAACCGCCGCCTAGCCTGCTCGCCTTCCTGTGGCATTTCGCCCGCCAGGCCAAATGGCTGTTCGTGGCTCTGTTCTTCGTCGAATTGCTGGTCGCGCTCGGCGACAGCGCGGTGCCGTGGTTCATCGGCCACGTCGTCACGCTTGTCACCACGACACCGCCGGAGCGGCTCATCGCCGATGGCTGGCCGTGGCTCATCGGCATGGCGCTCGTCGTGCTGGTTGCCCGTCCAGCCGTCACCTTCACCCGATACCTGATCACCAATCAGGCCATCGCCGCGCCGTTTACCGGGCTGATCCGCTGGCAAGCGCATTGGCATGTGGTTCGGCAAAGTTGGGCCTTCTTTCAGAACGATTTCGCCGGCCGCATTTCCAATCGGGTCATGCAGACCGGCCCGTCGGTGCGCTCGACACTGACCGCGACCATCACCACGGTGTGGTACATTTTGGTCTACGGCGCCTCGGCGATCGTCTTGACCGCCGCCGCCGATCGCTGGCTCGCCGTTCCGATCCTGCTGTGGTTTATCGGCTACACCGCGCTGCTCGTGCATTTCGTCCCGCGCATGCGCGACCGCTCCAAACTATCTTCGGAGGCGCGCTCGGCGCTGATGGGGCGCATTGTCGACAGCTACACCAACATTCTCACCGTGAAGCTGTTCGCGCGGGCCAGCGACGAAGATCACTACGTGCGCAAAGCAGTCGACCGCCACGTCGACTTGTTTTCGGCTGCGCAACGGCTGCTCACCGCCTTCGGCACCATCCTTGACGTCCTCAATGCCTTGCTGATCGCCGGGTCGGGCGCGCTGGCGCTGTTGCTGTGGCGATACGGCGCGGTCGAGGTCGGCGCCATCGCCATGGTGCTGCCGCTGGCGCTCCAGCTCACCAATATGTCGCGCCAGATCGCCATGCGGATCACCGAAATTTTCGAGGATGTCGGCGTGGTGCAGGAAGGCATGCTGTCGATCGCCCGGCCGCTGCAGCTTGCCGATCCCGCCGACGCGCAGCCGCTCACCGTGCGCGCCGGACGGATCGAATTCAACGGCGTCAATTTCGGTTATGGCCGCGACACCGGCCTCTTACAGGATTTCAATCTGACCATCCGTCCCGGCGAGAAGATCGGACTGGTCGGGCGATCGGGCGCCGGCAAATCCACCGTGGTCAATCTGCTGCTGCGCTTTTTCCACCTGGAGGGCGGATCGATCCTGATCGACGGGCAGGACATTTCAGGCCTGACGCAGGAATCATTGCGCGCGCAAATCTCGGTGGTCACCCAGGACACTTCGCTGCTGCATCGCTCGATCCGCGCCAATATTCGCTACGGCCGGCCTGGCGCGAGCGACGAAGAAATCGTGCGCGCGGCGCAATTGGCGCACGCCCACGAATTCATCCTTGAACTCGGGGATTGGCGCGATCGCCGCGCCTATGACGCTCACGTCGGCGAGCGCGGCGTCAAGCTTTCCGGCGGCCAGCGCCAGCGCATCGCTATCGCCCGCGTGATTCTCAAAGACGCGCCGATCCTGGTTTTCGACGAAGCCACCTCCGCGCTCGACAGCGAAGTCGAAGCCGCGATTCAATCGAGCCTGGGCACGCTGATGGCCGGCAAGACCGTCATCGCAATCGCGCACCGGCTTTCAACCATCGCCCAGATGGACCGGCTGGTCGTGCTTGAACAGGGGCGCATTGTCGAGCAGGGTTCGCATCGCGATCTGCTCGCGCTAAACGGCCATTACGCGGCGCTGTGGCGGCGCCAGGCCGGAGGCTTCATCGACGCGCCGGCGATGCAGGCGGCCGAGTGAGCGCAAGCACCAACGCCGGAGCAAAACCCATCGATTTCGCCCCCACTGAGCTACAGCAATCGGTCCGCGCCGCAATCGAAAAGATTTGCACGCGCTTTGGCGACGATTACTGGCTCAAACGCGACAGCGACGGACAATTCCCAGAGGAGTTTTATCGCGCTTTGGCCGCTGACGGCTGGCTCGGCATTTGTATCCCGCAGGCTTACGGCGGCGCAGGTTTGGGCGTGAGCGAAGCGGCAGTGATGATGCAATCGGTCGCGGCTTCCGGCGCCGGCCTTTCCGGCGCGTCGGCTATTCACATGAACATTTTCGGGCTGAACCCCGTCGTCGTCTTCGGCAGCGACGATCAGAAGCGGCGGATGCTGCCGCCGATCGCCGCCGGCAAGGAGAAGGCTTGCTTCGCCGTGACCGAGCCCGACGCCGGTCTGGAAACCGCCAAGATCGCAACGCGGGCGGAACGGCGCGGCGATGTTTACACCGTCATCGGCGCGAAGATCTGGATTTCGACGGCGCAGGTCGCCGACAAGATGCTGCTGCTCGCCCGGACCGCGCCGCTTGGCAGCGGCCGTAAACCGACCGACGGCCTGAGCCTGTTCTACACCGCGCTCGATCGCCGCCATGTCGAGGTGCGCGAGATCGCGAAAATGGGCCGCAAGGCGGTGGACTCAAACCAGCTCTTTATCGACGCGTTGCCGGTGCCTGTTGCCGACCGCATCGGCGAAGAAGGCCGCGGCTTCGAATATCTGCTTCATGGGTTCAACCCGGAGCGCATCCTGGTCGCCGCCGAAGCGATCGGATTGGGCCGCGCCGCACTGGCGCGGGCGACATCTTACGCCAGGAGCCGTGTCGTATTCGGCCGGCCGATCGGACAGAACCAGGCCATTCAGCATCCCTTGGCGGAATGCTGGATGGAGCTCGAAGCGGCCGATCTGATGATGCTGAAGGCGGCGTGGCAGTACGACCACGGCATGGTCTGCGCGCCGGCGGCGAACGCGGCGAAATTTCTCGCTGCCGAAGCCGGATGCAAAGCCTGCCAAACCGCCATCGCGACGCATGGCGGCTACGGCTATGCTAGGGAGTACCATGTCGAACGTTACTTGCGGGAAGTGATGATTACAAAGCTTGCGCCGGTTTCGCCGCAGCTTGTGCTTTGCTTCATCGCTGAAAAAGTGTTGGGCCTGCCGAAGTCCTATTAACGCGTCGCATTAACGAAAATCCGCGAACCGCCGCCGCAGGTCAGTCGCAATTCGCTACTAGGCGCTCCATATGGTGCGTTCGAACAAGGAGGTTCACCGCATGCGCCGTGGTCTGCTTGCCGCTCTAGCAATCGCCGCCCTGACGGCGGTGTTCGCTGCACACCCGGGATCGGCGCAACAGGGGCAATCGCCGCTGCCCGGTTTTAAGCCGTTGCCGCCGCCCCCGATCAAACCGTACCAGGCGGTAGCGGTGGCACCGCCCCCGGTGTTGAACGATCCAAGCTTTACCGCATTCCGCAACCAGCTCGGCGAGGTCGCGGCGCGCAAGGATCGCGCCGCGCTGGCCAAATTGGTCGTGACGCAGAACTTCTTCTGGATCCAGGAGCAGGATCTCGCCGATCCGCATAAGTCCGGCATCGACAATCTCGCCAAGGCGCTCGAACTTGATGCGGCGGACGGCTCGGGCTGGCAAATATTGGGCGGCTTCGCGACCGAAACTTCGGCGGCGGAATCGCCGCAACAGCCTGGCGTGTTTTGCGCGCCCGCCGATCCCAAGCTCGATCCGAGCGCTTTGGAGGCGCTGGCCAAAGCGACGCAAACTGATCCGAGCGAATGGGGCTATCCCAATCAGAGCGGCGTCGAGGTTCGCGCAGCGGCGCAGCCCAGCGCGCAAGTCATCGACAAACTCGGCGCCAATCTGGTGCGCGTTCTGCCCGACACCAGCCCGCCCGCCAATCCCAACGAGCCGTTCTTCCTGCACGTGGCGACGCCGTCCGGCAAAGCCGGCTATGTCGACGCGCAGTCCGTGTCGCCGCTCGGCGGCGACCCGCTTTGTTACAAGAAGCAGGGCAGCGCCTGGAAGATCATCGGCTATCTCGGCGGAGTCCTGCAGCGGTCGGACTGATGCGGACTACTCCTTCCCCGCCATCGCCGCGACGGATTGCGCGGTCTGGCCAAACAGAATCGCGCGCTCCTCGGCGGTGCGGATGCCGCCCGCTCCCGGATTGATCTTCGGCGTCCATTCGTAAGCCTTGACCACCGCCGGGCGCGCCTTGATCGCTTCGAACCAGCGCTTGAGGTGCGGGAAATCGCCGATGTTCTGGCCTTGTCGTTCCCACGGCACCACCCATGGATAACAGGCCATGTCGGCGATCGAATATGGGCCGGCGAGATAGTCGTGGCCGGCAAGCCGCTTGTTCATCACGCCATACAGCCGGTTCACCTCATTGCGATAGCGATCGATCGCATAGGGAATTTTGTCCACGGCGTAGTGAGCAAAATGATTGTTCTGCCCCGACATCGGGCCGAGCCCGCCCATCTGCCAGAACAGCCACTCCAGCGCCGCGGTGCGGCCGCGCAAATCTTTCGGGACGAACTTGCCGGTCTTCTCCGCGAGGTAGAGGAGGATCGCGCCGGATTCGAAAACCGAGATCGGCTTGCCGCCGTCGGCGGGTTTGTGATCGACGATCGCCGGGATTCGGTTGTTCGGCGATACACCGAGAAAATCTGCCTTGAACTGTTCGCCTTTGCCGATATTGATCGGAATAATTTTGTACTCCAATCCGGCTTCCTCGAGAAAAATTGTAACTTTGTGGCCGTTCGGCGTGGTCCAATAATGCACGTCAATCATGATCAACCCGTTTGTGGATGCTGATGAGCGAGGCTTCGCGGCCAAATCTAGCGTGACTTGGCGGCGCAATGAAGCCCGTCTCGCGCATTCGTGTTATCCGCGTCATGATGGACCGTTTCGGCCATGGCCTACTCGCAATTTTTAGCGGGATGCAGGGCTGGAGAGCGTTGCAATACACCAAGAGGCAAGACACACCATGATTACCGAAATCGCGCAGATTGACGTGAAGCCGGGCACTGAAGCGGAATTTGAAAAAGGGGTGAAGGCAGCGGTTCCGCTTTTTCGGCGCGCCAAAGGCTGCCGCAGCATGGAACTGCGCCGCTCGATCGAAAAACCGACGCGCTATCGTTTGTTCGTCGGCTGGGACACGGTCGAGAACCACACCGACGATTTTCGCGGCTCGGCGGATTTCCAGGAATGGCGCAAGCTGGTTGCACATTGCTTTGCGTCGCCGCCGGACGTGGAGCACGTCAGCGAGGCGGTGAAAGGGTTTTAGCTCCAGCCTCATTCCCGCTGCATTCAATCCCGCTGCAAATGGAATTCGGCAATGGTCGGCGCCACTTCATCGAGCGTCTGCCGCATAATCGCCGCCAGTTCAGCCGGCGTCGACGCCGCAGCGATCGAGCCTGCAGTTTCGATCAACGCGTGATAGTCCGGCGAGGCGACGATCGGTGCAATGTCGCGATTGAGACGCTCGATGATGGCGGCCGGCGTGCCCGCGGGCGCGCAGATGCCGAGCCAGCCGGAGCGAATGAAATTGATCCCGGCCTCCGCCAGTGTCGGCACGTCCGGCAACACGTTCAACCGCTCCGAACTGCTGACACCAATGATCTTGAGCTGCTTGGCCCGATATTGCGGGATGAGAGCAAGCGGCGGCGCGGTGTAGAACTGAATACGCCCGGCGACGATCTCCTGGACGGGCTGCGCACCACCGCTGAAAGGGACCTGGGTCATGGTGATTCCGGTGACCTTCTCGAGCTGTCTCGCCAGAATCTCCTGGGCCGAGCCAAAGCCGACCGTGCCGTAATTCACTCTGCGGGATGGGCCGTGGCGTAGGCGATAAACGAGCGCATGTCGACGGGCGGAATCGCATTCGATAGCGCCAGCCGTAGTAATATTTGGCGATCAGAGAGATTGGCGCCAAATCGCTGAGCTTGAAGCCGGGATCTTTGTAGGCTGCGACATTGATCGACTCAAAATGAGTACACAGAAGCAGGGTGTAGCCGTCGGCCGGCCGCGCGATCACGTCGCGCGTGGCCACGATGCCGCCTGAGGCCGGCTTATTCTCGACAAAAACGCGCTGGCCCAGCGCGTTGCTCAGTTTGTCGGCGACGAACCGCGCCGGAATATCGGTCGGGCCGCCGACCCCGAAGCCAACCACCAGTCTAATCGGCCGGTCGGGATAGTTCCCGCCGTGGCTCGCCGTCGAGGCCAGATTGACCGCCAGACTCAAGATCAAGAGGCCGAAGCGGCGCATATTTTCCTGTTCCGGGTTTCGCTTTGGCACGCGAACATCAGCCACAGCGGTGAACGTCAAATTCGAACGGCAATGGTATCGCTCTGCACGCTAACATGGCAGCCTGCAGATCTGCAGATCTGCAGATCTGCAGATCTGCAGAAGGTGAAACAATTTGTCGATCGCGCGAAATCGCTGCCCTGAACGCTCCAGCGGCGCAACAATGGTCCGCCTGTCGAAACTCACTGTCGTCCTTGCCGCGGGCATGATCTCGCTCGCCCTGGGGTGCGTTACGATGCTCGATCTTACTTCGCCGGCAGCAGGACAGGGCGCGAGTACGGCACAATCCGACGCGATGAATGCATACAGCGCGGCGGTGAACCGTTTTAAATCTGTCCTGCGGCAGCGTCGCGCCCAGATCGATTCGAAACAGCCGCTGCCGGACTTGCCGGGCCAAGCGCTCTATCTCGCCCGCAATGACATGCTCAGCACCTACAAGGATCTCACCGATGCGCTGCCGTCGAAAATCGGCAGGCCAAACAAATTCAAGATCCCTGCGGCCTATTTCGACGCCGACAACGAGCCGCTGCTCGATGAATATGGCGCGCTGTTCAAGGTCATGCAGGCGCCGCCGGCGAATGCGCAAAACTCCGACACGCCGTTTAAAGACGTTGCCGATCTCGGCGCCGCAATCGCCAGAGCCAAGGGCCTCGATCCATCGCATGCCGCGGTGGCAGGCCGCATCAGCCTCGGCCTGTTCTTCGCCGAGACGAACGGCAATCAGAATATCGGCAATGCGCGGTCGAACAGCTACAAGGGAAGCCTGCAAACCGGGATATCGGAAGACCAGATCGGGCAAAAGAAGTGGGCCGCGATCAAACCATCAATTGCGGCGTTTGATCCGGCCCTGATCGCGCGCGACGCCGAAGAAGAGCGCCGCGCCACCCATTTGGACCATCGCTACAACCATTGGACCGCGGTGCGCGACGGTCTGATGAGCGCCCATGCCGATCTGTTCCTGCAAATTCCGGCGCTCATGAAAGCCTTGCCCGATCCGATCGATCAGATGAAGGTCTTCGAGCTGATCCAGATCGTTCCCAGTCCGACGCGGGCGGCGCTTCGTTCAGGAAATTTGACGAGCTACCGAATTTCCGACCCGACCATCATGGGTTATTTGCGCAACAACAGCATGTTCACGTTCGGGCATGCGGACCGGGCAAGAACATCCGCGACATTCCGCGAAATCCTCGATGCGATGTGGTTGTTCAACGACAAATTTGAGCGTGCGGTCATGAAATTCGACGAGATCCGGCCGCGTTAATCAGATTTATCCGGTCGCCGCCTTTACGCTCTCGCCCGCTCGACATTGGCGATCCGCGCCGGCACGCCGAATTCACGCCGGCACACTTCGGCGAGGGTCGCAACACCTTCGCGGATCGCCTCATGCGATGGATTGGCGAAACACAACCGCGTGCGGCTTCGACCATGATTTTTGTCGGTCGACCATTCGGCGCCAGGATTGATGGCAACGCCGGCGGCGAGCGCAGGCGCGAACAGTTTCTGGGTGTCAACCTGATCGGGTAATTTGACCCAGAGGAAAATCCCGCCCTTGGGATCCTCGAACTCGGCCGCCGTGCCGAACTGCTCGTTGAGCGCTTCCATCAGCGTTTCGAGCTTGCCTCGCAAGGCGCGGGTGAGGACTGGCACATGGGCATCGAAGTGCCGCGGGCAAAACTCGCCGAGCACCATCTGTTCCAGCGCGCCGGAACCGGCATCGGTCTTGAGCGCGAGCATGCGCGCCAGTAGCGGCCACGGCGCGACGATATAGCCGACGCGCAATGCCGGCGCGACCGATTTGGAAAACGAGCCGATATGGATGACGCCGCCGTGCTGGCTCATCGCATAGAGCGCGGGCGGACGTTGGCCGTCCCAGATCAGATCCGAATAGCAGTCGTCCTCGAAAATCGGCACGCCATATTGGGCGGCGAGCCGCAGCATTTCCTGCCGCCGCGCTTCGCTCAGGATCGTTCCGGTCGGATTCTGCACGGTCGGCACCGTGTAAATGTATTTCGGCCGCACGCCGCGGCGTCTGAGATCGGCGAGCGCCGTCGCGAGCGCATCCATGCGCATGCCGTCGCCGTCAAGCGGAATGCCGACCGCCTCGACGCCGAGCCGCTGCAGGCGGGTGAGCGCGCCTTGATAGGTCGCCTGCTCGATGATGACGGCGTCACCGCGGGCGAGCAGTATTGCGTTGACCAGATCGAGCGCCTGCAGCGAGCCGGAGGTGACGAGGATTTCGTCGGCGTCACAACGAATCCCAGCGGTGCTTTCCAGCTTACGCGCCAGAAATTCGCGCAGCGGTCTATAGCCGAGCGGACCGCTGGCAAGCCCATAAGTCGCGAGCGTGCGGCCCTCGCGCGTCAGCACGTCGTTCGCGGCCTTGATCAGCGCCGCGAGCGGCAGCTGATCGGCATCGTTGTGGCCGCCGATGAAATTATATTTGGCAAAGCCGGTCCATTTGGCGGCAGCTGGCGGTAGACCGGGCGCAAACAGCGACGTGAAGTCCAACAGGGCCATGGACATTTCTCCCGTGGTCCAAGACATTAGCGTGTCATGGCCGGGCTTGTCCCGGCCATCGCCATTCAACTGGATTGTCGTCCCGTAACCGGGAGCGAGCACGATGCGCCGCGCTCAATTGCTTCTGCTCTTCATTGCTTGTGCCTTTGCGAGCCAGGCCGCAGCCGAATATCCAGACCACCCGATTCGCATGATTGTGCCGCAGGCCGCCGGCAGCGCGACAGATACGATCACGCGCGTGCTTGGGTCAGCATTGTCCGATGAGCTGCATCAGCAGATCGTCATCGACGATCGGCCCGGCGGTGCGCTCACGCTCGGGCTCGATCTCACGGCGAAGTCGCCGCCGGACGGCTACACATTGTGCATGGGCCCGATCGGCGCGCTTGCAATTACCAGACACCTGGTCGTGCCGCTGCCCTACGACATTGCGCGCGACTTCCAGCCGATCGCGCTGGTGGCGCGCGGCCAGCTTGTGCTGGCGGTGTCGCCGGCGGCAGAATTCCAGTCGGTGCCGGAACTGATCGCCTATGCCAAACAAAATCCCGGCAAGCTTCTCAATGCGTCGTCGAGCAATGGATCGCCCGGTCATGTCGGCGGCGAGCTGTTCAAATTCATGACCGGTACCGACATCGTCCATGTCCCCTATAAAGGCGGCGCGCCGGCGATCAATGACCTGATGGCCGGGCGTGTGCAGCTGATGTTCGAAAGCCTCAATTCGATCGCGCCGTTTGCGCGTTCCGGCGCGGTGCGCGCCCTTGCCGTCAGCGGCGATCACCGCTCGCCTGCCTTCCCCGATCTGCCGACCGTGGCCGAGGCCGGCGTTCAGGGCTATTCGGCGCCGACCTGGGCTGGCGTGATCGCCCCCGCCGGCGTGCCGCGGCCGATCGTCGAGCGGCTCAACGCCGCCATCAATCGCGCGCTGCAATCCCAAGCCATGCGTCAGTTCTATGCGACCATCGGCGACGAGCCGGCCGGCGGAACGCCGGAGGAATTTGCCGCGCTGATCGCCACTGATTCGCAGAAATGGGGCGATGTCATCAAGCGGGCGGGAATCAAGCTGGAATGAATTCGTCATTCCGGGGCCGAGCGAAGCGAGGAGCCCGGAATCCATACTCGCAGGTCAGCGAATATGGATTCCGGACTTGCCGCTTTGCGGCAATCCGGAATGACGGGCATACTTTTCGAGCTGCCCGACTCGACCCATATTGTGACCATGGCGAAAGGCCCCGATCGGCCGCGCGCGCCGCAGCCGCGCGATCCGGCAAAGCATTCGAAGAAAGATCCGGCGAAACCGACCCGCGCCAAGGCGGCACGGCCGGATACCCCGCCGCTCGAGCGCTCATTGGCAGACCTGCTCAATCCGGGCATCGGCCAGGGCCGCGCCGGCATCGGTGCGCAAACCGGTTTGCGTTCGAATGTGCAGCGCGATTCTTTTCCCCAAACGACCCCTAACCCCTCCCCACAAGGGGGAGGGGAACAGAAACTCGACGGCGCACCTGCGGAGCGCAGCGGCCTGCAGCCGCCGCCGGATAATTCGTGGGACCGTCGCGCCGATTTTGCACACGCGCACCGTGCTCGCGCATCGGTGGCCCGCGGCTTCAACGAGCCGCCGCAGCAAAGCTATGTCGGCCGGACGCCGGTCCCGCCCGGCGAGCTCGATCCCGATCTCGCCCGGGCGCTTGGCATCGAGGAAGAGAGCGGCGAAGGGTCCGGCCAAACCGGCGGGGTGATTAAATATGGCGACGAGACGGCCTCGCGACGCCATACGCGTCCGCAAGGTGAGCAAGGAGGGGTAAGCGCCTTCGGTAGCGCCGCCAGCCAGCAGTCACTGGAGCGTTTGCTGCGCGAGGGCCGCCCGGAATTTCGCGAACATCCGTGGACGCCGCACCGGCCGCCGCGGCCGGACAAGTCCGAAGGCGGCGTTCGGCTCAGCATCCAATCCGATTTCGATCCAAAGGGCGACCAGCCGCAGGCAATCAAAGACCTGGTCGAAGGTGTGCGCCGCAACGACCGCAGCCAGGTGCTGCTCGGCGTCACCGGCTCGGGCAAGACTTTCACCATGGCCAAGGTCATCGAACAAACGCAGCGGCCGGCTTTGATTCTCGCCCCGAACAAAACGCTGGCGGCGCAGCTCTATGGCGAGTTCAAGAGTTTTTTCCCGGACAACGCCGTCGAATATTTCGTCAGCTATTACGATTACTACCAGCCCGAAGCCTATATCCCGCGCACCGATACCTATATCGAGAAGGATTCCTCGATCAACGAGCAGATCGACCGCATGCGCCACGCCGCGACGCGGGCGCTGCTCGAACGCGACGACGTGATCATCGTCGCCTCGGTATCGTGCATTTACGGTATCGGTTCGGTCGAAACCTATTCGGCCATGACATTCACGATCAAGCGCGGCGAGCGGCTCAATCAGCGCCAATTGCTCGCCGATCTAGTCGCGCTGCAATACAAGCGTTCGGCCGGCGATTTTTATCGCGGCTCATTCCGCGTGCGCGGCGACGTCATCGAAATTTTCCCGGCGCACTACGAGGATCGCGCCTGGCGGGTGTCGCTGTTCGGCGATGAGGTGGAAGCGATCCACGAATTCGATCCGCTCACCGGGCAGAAAACCGACGAGCTGGAATTCGTCAAGATCTACGCCAATTC